>NZ_JBICZB010000003.1:0-259718 GCF_043201815.1 Kitasatospora sp. NPDC048296 | reverse complement strand
CGCGCCCGCCGCATCCCCGTCGACTACGCCTCCCACTCCCCCCAGGTCGAGGAACTGGAAGCCGAACTCGCCACCCTCCTCGCCCCCGTCCAGCCCCTCGAAGGCCACATCGCCTTCCACTCCACCGTCACGGTCTCCCCCACCGACACCCAGACCCTCGACGCCGCCTACTGGTACCGCAACCTGCGCCAGACCGTCCGCTTCGAGGAGACCGTCCGCTCACTCATCGAGCTCGGCCACACCACCTTCGTCGAGGTCAGCCCCCACCCCGTCCTCACCTACGGCATCGAACAGACCACCGAGGCGGTCGAGGCCACCGAGACCCTCCTGACCACCGGCACCCTCCGCCGCGAGGAAGGCGGCCTCCACCGCTTCCTCACCTCACTCGCCACCCTCCACACCCACGGCCACACCACCGACCTCACCACCCTCTTCGAGACCGGCCACCAGATCCCCCTGCCCACCTACGCCTTCCAGCACCAGCACTACTGGCTCACCCCGGACCCGGCCCACAAGGGCGCCGGCACCCGGGCCAGGAAGGCCGTCAGCACCTCCACGTCCGCACCGGCCGACTCGGCCGGGGTCCTGCGGCGCAGCAGCGGCGAGGAGCGTGACCGCCTCCTGCTCGACCTGGTGCGGGCCGAAGCTGCGGCGGTGCTGGGGCACGCCTCGGGCGAGGCGATCGATCCGGGTCGCGGGTTCTTCGACCTGGGCTTCGACTCGCTCACGGCGGTGCGGCTCCGCAACCGGCTGGCCGCCGCGACGGGGCTGCGCCTTCCGACGGCGCTGCTGTTCGAACACCCGACGCCGACGACCGTGGTCACCTTCCTCCGGACCAGGCTGGACCGTGCCGGGGCCGCGCAGCCTGCGGGAACCGGCACCGGCGCTTCCGCCACCGACACGGACGGACGATCCGTCAACGTCGAGCAGGGCAGCGCCGAGCAGGGCAGCGCCGACCAGCTCAGCCCCGAGTACGGCAGCGTGGAGCAGGACGACGACGGGCACGGCGGCGAGTCGGACGGCATCGTGGCGCTGTTCCGGCACTCGTTCGCGACGGGCCGGAACGAGGCCGGCAACGACCTGCTGATGGCCGCCTCGCGGCTTCGCGCGTCGTTCGGCAGCGCTGACGCGGCCACGCACGTCCCGCACCCGGTGCGGCTGGCCTCGGGCGGCTCCGGGCCGCTCCTGATCTGCTTCCCCGCGGTGGTCGCGACGGCGGGGCCGCAGCAGTACTCGCGCATCGCGGCCGCCCTGCGCGGCCGGCGCGACGTCGTGGTGCTGCCGCAGCCCGGGTTCGTGGACGGCGAGAGCATTCCGGAGAGCTTCGAGGCCCTGGTCGCGCTGCAGGCGGAGGCCGTGCGGCGGTACGCCGGTGACGAACCGTTCGTTCTGCTCGGCCACTCGGCGGGTGGTCACGTCGCCCATGCGGTGACGGAGCGGCTGGAGGCCGACGGGGTGTCACCCCGGGGCCTGGTGCTACTGGACAGCCCGTGGCCGGGCACGCGGGTCAGCGAGCGGGTGGGCGCGGCGATGCTGGGGATCGTCTTCGACCGCGAGGAGAAGCTGGGCGGCGGCCTGATGAACGCCACGCGGCTGACTGCCATGGGCGGGTACCACCGCATCCTGCCCGAGTGGCACCCCCAGGAGGTCGACACTCCCACCCTGCTGGTCCGGGCGACGGACCGGATGCCGCTGGACGGCGTCCCCGCCACGACGGAATTCGCGGGCGAAAGCTCTGGAATTTCTTCCGACGAATCGGAAGGATTGCATGTGGAGTGGCTTCTGAAGCATGATGAAACAGCCGTCGTCGGCGACCACTTCACCATTGTCGAGCAGCACGCGGATTCGACCGCCGCTGCCATCGAGGAGTGGCTGGATAAGCACTCCTGATCTCCTCCGCATTTCCACGCCTTCTTTCCGGCTCTGCCACCCTGCCCGCACCGAGGCGTCCCCGGTACCGCGTTCACCGCGCGTTCCGGGGCGCCCCGGAGGGACCTTCACCGAATGCACCGAAGAAAAGGAACCCGGCACCATGACCGCAGCCTCTGACGGCACCGATCCCTGGATCCGGCGCTACCACCCCTCCCCCGAGGCGGCCGTCCGACTGGTGTGCTTCCCGCACGCCGGTGGCTCCGGCACGTTCTACTTCCCGGTGTCGGCGGCGCTGCCGCGGTCGGTCGAGGTCCTGGCCCTGCAGTACCCCGGGCGGCAGGACCGGCGCAGCGAGCCGTCGATCGACGACATCGGCCGGCTGGCGGACGAGATCCACACCGCCCTGCAGGGCTGGACCGACAAGCCGCTGGTGTTCTTCGGGCACAGCATGGGCGCGGTCATCGCCTTCGAGGTGGCGCGCCGGTTCCGGGCGAAGCCGGGCACCGGGCCGGAGCTGCTGTTCGCCTCGGGACGGCGGGCCCCGGACCGGTTCCGGGATGAGCACGTGTCCCTGCTGGACGACGAGGGCCTCATCGGCGAGATGAAGCGCCTGGACGGCACGGACAACCAGCTGCTGTCGGACGACGAGCTGCTCCGGATGATCCTGCCGGCGCTGCGCAGCGACTACCGGGCGATCGAGAGCTACCGGTTCACGCCGGCTCCGAAGCTGGACTGCCCGGTGGTCGTCCTCACCGGGGACGCCGACCCGATGACCAGCCTGGACGAGGCCGAGGCATGGCGCGAGCACACCTCGGGGCGGTTCGAGCTCGAGGTCTTCCCGGGCGGCCACTTCTTCCTGGCCACCAGTCCGCAGCCGGTGCTCGACACGCTCCGGCGCCACCTGGCGGCCCTCACGCAGAACGCCTGACACCGGCACACCGGCACACCTGAATTCCGGAACCCACGGGCCCCGGAATTCCCGAACGCCGAAACTCCGGAACGCCGGGGCCCCGGAAATCCGGAGCGGATCCATCCCGTCATCGATGGAATTCCACCCACGTACCCAATGGGAGACGAACCAGCCATGGGCAAGCACATAGCCATCCTCAACGCGCCGTTCCACGGCCACATCAACCCGACGCTGGTGGTCGTCGCCGAACTGGTGCGCCGCGGTCACCGGGTCACTTACATCACCACTCCCGACTTCACCAACAAGGTCTCGTCGGCCGGCGCCGGCGTGGCGCACTACACCTCCACCTGGCCGGAGGGCAAGGAGGCCCCGGAGAAGGTCTCCGACGACGAGATGGCCGGCGGTCCGCTGAAGTTCCTGCTGGAGAACGAGGCCGCGGTGGCGGGTGCCGCGCCGCACTTCGAGAACGACGTGCCGGACCTCCTCTTCTACGACGCCCTGATGTACTTCGCGGGTCGCGCCCTGGCCACGAAGTGGGGTTGCCCGGCCATCCAGTCCATTCCGCTGTTCGCCTCCAACGAGCACTACTCGCTGAACCAGGCGCTGGGTGCCGAGTTCCCGACCATCACGCCGGAGCACCCCAAGCTGGTGGAGTTCGGCGCCAGGCTGGGCCGGTTCCGGGAGGACCACGGCCTGGCGGGCGAGTCGTCCTCGGACATCCTGGACGGCATCGAGGAGCTCAACATGGTCTTCATGGCGCGCTCCTACCAGCCCGCCGGCGAGACCTTCGACGAGCGCTTCGTCTTCGTCGGCCCGAGCCTGATCGACCGCAGCACCGAGGAGCACTGGGAGCCGCCGACGAACGGCAAGCCGACCGTGCTGGTCACGCTGGGGTCGGTCTGGAACGCCCGCGCCGACTTCTACCGGACCTGCATCGAGGCCTTCGGCGACCTGGACTGGAACGTCGTCATCGCGACCGGCCCGAACGTGGACCCGGCCGACCTGGGCCCGATCCCGGCGCACTTCGAGGTGAAGCAGCGGATCGCCTCGCAGCTGGCGGTGCTGGAGCACGGTCAGGTCTTCGTGACGCACTCCGGCCTCGGCAGCACGATGGAGGCCATGTACTACGGCACCCCGCTGGTCGCCGTTCCGCAGGCCGCCGAGCTGGACCTGGTCGCCCGCCGCACGGTGGAGCTGGGCCTGGGCGTGCGGCTCGCGCCGGAGGAGGTGACCGCGGAGTCCCTGCGGGCCGCGGTGCTGGCGGTCGCCGCCGACGAGGCGACGCAGGAGCGGGCCCGGGTCATGCAGAAGGAGGTCGTCGAGGGCGGCGGCGCCATCCGCGTCGTGGACGAGATCGAGGCGCGCCTGGCGCGTTCCGGCGCCTGACCAATCCGCCGGGGTCGGGCGTCCACCGGCGGACGCCCGGCCCGACCCGGCACTGCTTTTCGAACACCGGCGGGGACTCGACGCCCGCGCCGTACGACGAACACGCGAGGACGGACCACATGACGGGGAAGAAGGCCGTGATCACCGGCATCACTGGCCAGGACGGCTCCTACCTCGCCGAGCTGCTGCTCGGCAAGGGGTACGAGGTGCACGGGCTGATCAGGCGCTCGTCCAGCTTCAACACCGAGCGGATCGACCACATCTACGAGGACCCGCAGACGGCCGACCGCCGCCTGAAGCTCCACCACGTCGACCTCGCGGACGGCGTGGCGCTGGTGAACCTGCTGCGGGACGTGCAGCCCGACGAGGTCTACAACCTCGGTGCGCAGAGCCACGTGCGGGTCTCCTTCGAGATGCCCCTGTACACGGGTGACGTGACCGGCCTCGGTTCGATGCGCCTCCTGGAGGCGATCCGCGCCAGCGACGTCCGGACCAAGGTGTACCAGGCCTCGTCCTCGGAGATGTTCGGCTCGACCCCGCCGCCGCAGAACGAGAAGACGCCGTTCCACCCGCGGAGCCCGTACGGCTGCGCCAAGGTGTTCGGCTACTGGGCGACAGTCAACTATCGCGAGGCGTACGGGATGCACGCCGTGAACGGGATCCTCTTCAACCACGAGAGCCCGCGCCGCGGCGAGACCTTCGTGACCCGCAAGATCACCCGCGCGGTGGCCCGCATCCAGGCCGGCCTGCAGGACCGGCTGTACCTGGGCAACCTGGACGCGGTACGCGACTGGGGCTACGCGCCCGAGTACGTCGAGGCGATGTGGCGCATGCTGCAGACCGACGCCCCCGACGACTTCGTCATCGCGACCGGCGAGGCGCACTCCGTCCGGGAGTTCTGCGAAGTGGCCTTCGACGCGGTCGGGTTGGACTGGGGCAAGTACGTGCGTTACGACCCCACGTACGACCGTCCGTCCGAGGTCGACTCGCTGATCGGGGACGCGTCCAAGGCGGAGGAACTGCTCGGCTGGAAGCCGCAGGTAAAGTTCGCGGAACTGGCGCGGATCATGGTGGCCGCGGACATCGAGCAGTTGGAGAACCAGTTGACGGGCGCGAACGTGAGGGTGGACCGATGAGCGAAGTGGCACAGATACCCGACCTGCTCCCGCCGCCGGCCCGGGTCTTCGTGGCCGGCCACCGCGGCCTGGTGGGATCGGCCGTGGTCCGGCGGCTGACCGCCTCGGGGTACGAGACGATCGTCCGGACCCGCGCCGAGCTGGACCTGCGGGACGAGGCCGCCACCGCCGCGTTCCTGCGCGAGGAGCGGCCGGACGCGGTCGTGGTCGCCGCCGCCAAGGTCGGCGGGATCATGGCGAACAGCACCCAGCCGGTGCAGTTCATCGAGGAGAACCTGCGCATCCAGCTCAACGTGATCGCCGGTTCGCACGCCGCCGGTGTGCCGCGGCTGCTGTTCCTCGGGTCCAGCTGCATCTATCCGCGCGAGGCGGCGCAGCCGATCACCGAGGACCTGCTGATGACGGGCCCGCTGGAGCCCACCAACGAGGCCTACGCGATCGCCAAGATCGCCGGGATCGTGCAGGTGCAGTCGTACCGGAAGCAGTACGGCGCATCCTACGTGGTGGCGATGCCGGGCAACCTGTACGGCCCGGGGGACAACTTCGACCTGCAGACCTCCCACGTGCTGCCGGCCATGATCCGCCGCTTCCACGAGGCGAAGGAGGCGGGCCTGGACGAGATCACCCTCTGGGGTTCGGGAACGCCGCGCCGGGAGTTCCTCCACTCGGACGACCTCGCGGCCGCCTGCGAGGTGGTCCTCCGCCACTACGACGCCACCGAACCGCTGAACGTGGGATGCGGCTACGACCTGACCATCCGTGAGCTGGCGGAGACGGTGGCCGACGTGGTCGGGTTCACCGGCGAGCTCGTCTGGGACACCTCGAAGCCCGACGGCACGCCCCGCAAGCTGCTCGACAGCAGCCGGCTGACGGCCCTCGGCTGGAAGCCGCAGATCTCCCTGCGGGACGGGATCGCGACGACGTACTCGACGTGGCGGCAGGAACAGTCCTGACCGGCCCAGCCGGTTCCCGAAAGGCACCCGATCCTTGGCGAACAGCACCACTTGGCAGGGGGGTTCGCTCCTTGCCATCAGCGACCTGCACATCAGCTACCCGGAGAACCGCTCGCTGGTCGAGAGCCTCCGGCCGCACTCCCCGGACGACTGGCTGATCGTCGCCGGCGATGTGAGCGAGATCGTGGACGACATCGCCTGGGCCCTGGGCCTGCTGGCGGAGCGCTTCGCCAAGGTGGTGTGGGCGCCGGGCAACCACGAGCTGTGGTCCCACGCCAGCGACAGCGTGCCGCTGCGCGGGGTGGCCCGGTACGAACACCTGGTCGAGCTCTGCCGCGGGCTCGGCGTGGTCACGCCGGAGGATCCCTATCCGGTGTGGCAGGGGCCGGACGGCCCGGTCCGGGTCGCCCCGCTCTTCCTGCTGTACGACTACACGTTCCGGCCGCCGGGCACTCGCACCCAGGCCGAGGCGCTGAAGCGGGCGCACGATGCCGGGGTGGTCTGCTCCGACGAGTTCCTGCTGCACCCCGACCCGTACCCGAGCCGCGAGGCCTGGTGCCGGGCCCGGGTGGCCGAGACGGAACGCCGGCTGGCGCAGTGCGATCCGTCCGTCCCGCTGGTGCTGGTCAACCACTACCCGCTGGTGCGGACCCCGACCGACGTCCTGTACTTCCCGGAGTTCGCCCTGTGGTGCGGGACCACCGCCACGGCGGACTGGCACACCCGGTTCAGGACCGAGGTGATGGTCTACGGGCACCTCCACATCCCCAGGACCACCCGGTACGACGGGGTGCGCTTCGAGGAGGTGTCGGTGGGCTACCCACGCGAGTGGAAGCGCCGTCCCGGCGCCCGGCCCGGCCTGCGCTCCATCCTCCCGTCACGGCCGCGGTGACCACGACAGCGGCGACGACGGAACGACAGCGGACGGGTGGCCCTCCCCGATCGACGGGGGAGGGCCACCCGTCCGGCTACGTCACCCAGGGGGTGAGCCCGCGGCGCTCAGGCCCTGCGGCCGGTGGCCTTGTCGTGATCGGAGGCCGCGGAGGAGCCCCGGCTGGCTTCACCGAGAAGTTGCTTGTCCTTCGCCGACAGTTCAGCCATCGGGGCGGAGGACTGCCTCCGGTACCGCGGCGGGACGAAGGACTGCACCGCCCGCGGGGCGCGCGGCCGGAACCGTGGGGTGAGCAGCACCACCAGACCGACCAGGCAGAGCCCGGCGAGGGTCAGCACCACGGTGCGGCCGGTGTTGGTCACCGAGAACGCCACCGAGCCGAAGGCGATCAGCGCGGCCCAGAAGTACATGATCAGTACGGCGCGGCTGTGCGAGTGCCCGACCTGGAGCAGTCGGTGGTGCAGGTGGCGCTTGTCGGCGGCGAACGGGGACTGCCCGGCCCAGGTGCGGCGCACCACCGCGAGCAGCAGGTCGGCCAGCGGCAGCGCGATGACCGTCAGCGGCAGCAGCAGCGGGATGTAGATCGGCACCAGGGCGTGCACGGTGGCGGTCTGCGAACCGGTCTCGTTGTTGATCAGGTCCGGGTCGACCCGGCCGGTGATCGAGATCGCAGCGACGGCCAGCATCAGGCCCAGCATCATCGAGCCGGAGTCGCCCATGAAGATCCGCGCGGGATGCATGTTGTGCGCCAGGAAGCCCAGGCACATGCCGATCAGCAGCACGCTGAACAGCACCGCGGGGGCCGCGTCGGTGATCGCGTAGCCGTACCAGAGCCGGTAGCTGTACAGGAAGAACGCCATCGCGGCGATGCAGACCATGCCGCCCGCCAGGCCGTCCAGACCGTCGATGAAGTTCACCGCGTTGACCATGACGACGACCAGCGTGACCGAGATGACCATGCCCTGGGTCGGGCTCACCGCGACCGCGCCGACGCCGGGCACCGGAAGGGTGATCACCGTGACGCCCTGCCAGACCATCACACCGGCGGCGATCATCTGGCCGCCGAGCTTCACCAGCGCGTCCACGCCCCACTTGTCGTCGAGCACGCCGAGCAGCCACATGATCCCGGCGCCGGACAGCAGAGCGCGGATGTCGCCGCCCTGGCTGAACACCTTGCTCAGATTGTCCAGCTGCGAGGCGACCAGGATGCCCGCGCACAGCCCGCCGAACATGGCGATGCCGCCGAGGCGCGGGGTGGGCTCGCGGTGCACGTCGCGGGCGCGGACCGGCGGCATCGCGCCGGCCGCGATGGCAAACTTCCGGACCGGGCCGGTCAGCAGGTAGGTGACGGCGGCGGTGCAGAACAGCACCAGCAGATACTCACGCACCACTGGCCTCCTGCATCACTGTCGAACGGGGAGGTACCGAAGGTACTCCCCTGCCTTCCCGGGGTTCGAGGTGCGTCGCCACAACACACACCTTATTGAGTCGGACGCCCATGACGTGCATCGCGGTTCGCCCTCCCGGGTAGGAGATGCGGATACCCGTGGACGGCACCGCTTGATCGGTTCGCTCACTGTCGCTCGTTCACGCGCCGACGAAGGCCCCGGTGAAGGCCCCCGCCAGCTCCCGGACCCGCTGCGCGACCGGCGTCGCCGCGTCCCCGGCGAGCAGCCGCGCGATCAGCCCGGCGATCTCCGACAGCTCCACCTCGCCCATCCCCTGGCTGGTCACCGTGCCCGTGCCCAGCCTGACCCCGGAGGCCTCGGCGGCCGGCGCCGGGTCGTACGGCAGCGCGCACTTGCCGAGCAGCAGCCCGGCCGCCGCGCAGCGCCGCTCGGCCTCCGCGCCGGTCACCCCGAGCGGGCTCACGTCGGCGGTCACCAGGTGGGTGTCGGTACCGCCCGTCAGGGGGCGCATTCCGGCCTCTGCGAGCCCCGCGGCCAGTGCCCGAGCCCCGGCCACCGCCCGCCGCGCGTAGGCCCGGTACGCGGGCGTCGCGGCCTCCGCGAGGGCGACCGCCTTGCCGGCCACCTCGTTCATCGCCGCACCGCCCTGGCTGAACGGGAACACCGCCCGGTCCACCCGCTCGGCCAGCTCCGCGGTGGACAGCAGCAGGCCCCCGCGCGGGCCGCGCAGCAGCTTGTGGGTGGCCGCCACCGTCACGTCGGCGTACGGCACCGGGGAGGGCGCCTCCCGGGCCGCGATGAGGCCGGTGGTCTGTGCGGCGGAGGCGATCAGATAGGCGTCCACCTCGTCGGCGATCTCCCGGAAGGCCGCCCAGTCCGGGTGCCGGGGGTAGGAGATCGAGCCCGCCACGATGGCCTTGGGGCGGTGCAGCCGGGCCAGGTCGCGCACCTGGTCGAGGTCGATCAGGCCGTCGCTCTCGCGCACGCCGTAGCCGGTGAAGGCGAACCAGCGGCCGGAGAAGTTCGACCGCGAGCCGCAGCTGAGGTGGCCGCCGTGCTCCAGCGACATCGCCAGCACCCCGTCACCGGGCCGCAGCAGCGCCGCGTAGGCCGCCAGCATCGCCGAAGTCGCCGACCGGGGTTGGACGTTGGCGTGCGGGGCGGCGAACAGGTCACGGGCCCGGTCGATCGCCAGCAGCTCCGCGGCGTCCGCCAGCGCGCAGCCGGTGTGGTGCCGGCGGCCCGGGTAGCCCTCGGCGTACTTGTCGATCAGCGGCCCGGTCAGCGCCGCCAGGACGGCGGGGCTGGTCAGGTTCTCCCCCGCCAGCAGCTGGATGGTCTCGGCCCGCCGCTCGGCCTCGGCGGCCAGCAGGTCGGCGATCTGCGGATCCGCCCGGTGCAGCGCCTCGGACGCCCACGGGCGCCCCCTCGTCGCGGTCGAGCCGGTAGCGGCATCGGTGACGGTCATGGCAGGGCTCCCGGGCGCGGCATGGACGGTCTACTCAGCGTAGGACCGCCTGCGCCACCCGGCGCGGCGACGCGGGGCCGTTCGGAGCCAAGGCTCAGCGCGGCGCCGGAATGCCGGTGAGCGCGGTGACCACCGGGTCGACCGCGTGGAATATCTCCTCGCCGCAGTTGCGGAACATGCCGATCGGAGCCCCGTACGGGTCCTCCAGCTCGTCCGACTCCGGGGTGGCGGCCAGCAGCCAGCCGCGCAGCGCGGCGGCCGCCCGGACCAGCGCGCGGGCCCGCTCGGTGACGTCGGCACCGCGGCGGGGGTCGGGCAGGGTGCCCGGGTCGATCGTCCGCACCAGGCGGGTGAACTCCTTCAGCGTGAAGGTGCGCAGCCCCGCCTCGTGGCCCATCGAGATCACCTGGGCGCGGTGGTCCAGGGTCGCGGTGAGCACCAGGTCGGCCTCCACCACGTGCGCGTCGAGCAGCTCGCGGCCGGTGAAGCCGCCGCTGTCGGCGCCGTACTCGTCGAGCACGGTCGCGGCGTGGTCCTCCATCGGCGCGCCCACGTGGCCCCAGGTGCCGGCGCTCTCCACGAGCATGCGGCCGGCCACCCGGGGGCTGAGCCGGGTGTCCAGCTCACGCCGGGTGAGCCGCTCGGCGATCGGCGAGCGGCAGATGTTCCCGGTGCAGACGAACAGGATCCGGAAGTGGTCCAGCGGCCTGGGGCCCACAGCCAGGTACGGCGCTATGCCGGGCCCGTCATGGAGCGAGGCGGTGGGTGTCAACTTCCGGCCTCCAGGTCGGGGACGACCTCCCTCAGCTGCTCGATGCTGATCGCGCCGGCCCGCAACAGGACCGGCACCTTGCCGGTGACGTCGACGATGGACGAGGCCGTGGCGTGGTCGGCCTGCCCGCCGTCCAGGTAGACCGAGATCGCGTCGCCGAGCTGGGCCTGTGCCTCGTCGCAGGTCGCCGGGGACGGCCCGCCGGTCTTGTTGGCGCTGGAGACGGCCAGCGGGCCGGTGTTGTTCAGCAGCTCGATGGCGACCGGGTGCAGCGGCATCCGGACCGCGACGGTGCCGCGAGTCTCGCCGAGGTCCCAGCGCAGCGAGGGCTGGTGCCGGGCGACCAGGGTGAGCCCGCCGGGCCAGAAGGCGTCGACCAGCTCCCAGGCCTGCTCGGAGAAGTCGGTGACCAGGCCGTGCAGGGTGGTCGGCGAGCCGACCAGGACGGGCGAGGGCATGTTGCGGCCGCGGCCCTTGGCGGCCAGCAGCTCGCCGACGGCCTCCGGGGAGAAGGCGTCCGCACCGACCCCGTACAGGGTGTCGGTGGGCAGAACGACGAGTTCGCCGCGGCGGATGGCCGAGGCGGCCTCGCGCAGGCCGGTGGCGCGGTCCCCGGCGTCGGCACAGTCGTAGCGGCGGCTCATCGGTGCGGTCCCCTTCCGGAATTGCTCATCACGGCGTTCACAGCGCGGCTTTACGAGCGGTCGTACTGCGTTTGATGTTCACGACCCGACCCTTCGGGCGGTCGTACCGTGCTCGACGTTCACGACCCGACCCTTCGGGCAGTCGTGAAGCGCGGCCGGTTGTTCAGGTCACGGTGGTCGGCGGTGTCCGTCCAGCCGCGTTCCTCGTTGAAGATCCACGGCACCTGGCCGCCCTGCTGGTCGGCGTGCTCGATCACCACCGCGCCGCCCGGGCGCAGCAGCCGGGCGGCCACCCGCTCGATGCCGCGGATGGTGTCCAGGCCGTCCTCGCCCGAGAACAGCGACATCTGCGGGTCGTGGTCGCGGGCCTCGGGCGCGACGTACTCCCACTCGGTGAGCGGGATGTACGGCGGGTTGGAGATGACCAGGTCGAAGCGGCCGTCCCAGGAGCGGTCGTCCTCGAAGGCCTTGGTGGCGTCCCCGGCGTGCAGGGTGACCCGCGCGCGGTCCGGGCTGGCCTCGATGTTGCGCCGGGTGTACTCCAGCGCGCCCTCGTCGAGTTCGAAGGCGTGCACGGTCGAGCGCGGCAGCTCCTGGGCCAGGGCGAGCGCGATGGCGCCGGAGCCGGAGCACAGGTCGACCACCAGCGGCTCGGCGACGTCCATGTCGCGCACCGCGTCTATCGCCCACTCGACGACCGTCTCGGTCTCCGGCCGGGGCACGAACACCCCGGGGCCGACCTCCAGTTCGAGGTAGCGGAAGAACGCCCGCCCGGTGATGTGCTGGAGCGGCTCGCGCGCCTCGCGGCGCGAGACCGCCTCCCAGTAGCGGGCGTCGAAGTCGGCGTCCTTCACCGTGTGCAGCTGGCTGCGCTTGACGTTGTGGACGTAGGCGGCGAGTTCCTCCGCGTCGAAGCGCGGCGACGGCACGCCGGCCGCGGCCAACCGCTGGGTGGCCTGGGCCACCTCGGCGAGCAGCAGGTTCATCCGTACGACCTCTTGTTTCTGCGCTCCGGCTTCAGGCTTGCGTCGGGCTGGGGCGCGCCGGTCTCAGTTCTCTTGGGCCGCGGCGAGCTTGGCCGCCGCGTCCTTGTCGACGCAGGACTGGATCACCGGGTTCAGGTCGCCGTCCAGGACCTGGTCCAGGTTGTACGCCTTGAATCCCGTGCGGTGGTCCGAGATGCGGTTCTCGGGGTAGTTGTACGTCCGGATCCGCTCGGAGCGGTCCACCGTACGGACCTGGCTGCGACGCGCGTCCGAGGCCTCGCGCTCGGCCTCCTCCTGCGCAGCGGCCAGCAGCCGCGAACGCAGGATGCGCATCGCCTGCTCCTTGTTCTGCAGCTGGCTCTTCTCGTTCTGGCAGGACGCCACGATACCGGTCGGCAGGTGGGTGATCCGGACCGCGGAGTCGGTGGTGTTGACCGACTGGCCGCCGGGGCCGGAGGAGCGGTAGACGTCGATGCGCAGGTCGTTGGCGAGGATCTCGACCTCGACCTCCTCCGCCTCGGGGGTGACCAGCACGCCCGCCGCGGAGGTGTGGATGCGGCCCTGGGACTCGGTGGCGGGGACGCGCTGCACGCGGTGCACGCCGCCCTCGTACTTCAGCCGGGCCCAGACGCCCTGGCCGGGCTCGGTGTTGCCCTTGGTCTTGACGGCCACCGAGACGTCCTTGTAGCCGCCGAGGTCGGACTCGTTGGAGTCGATGACCTCGGTCTTCCAGCCGATCCGCTCCGCGTAGCGCAGGTACATCCGGAGCAGGTCGCCGGCGAACAGTGCGGACTCCTCGCCGCCCTCGCCCGCCTTGATCTCCAGGATGACGTCCTTGTCGTCGCTCGGGTCGCGCGGCACCAGCAGCAGCCGCAGCTCCTCGGTCAGTTCGTCGCGACGGTGCTCGGAGTCCTTCACCTCGGAGATGAACTCGGGCTCTTCGGCCGCGAGTTCGCGCGCGGCCTCGATGTCCTCGCCGGCCTGCCGCCACTCCCGGTAGACCCGGGTGATCGGGGTCAGCTCGGCGTACCGCTTGGCCAGCTTGCGGGCGTTCGCCTGGTCGGAGTGGACGGACGGATCGGCCAGCCTCTTTTCGAGGTCGGCGTGCTCGACGAGGAGCTCTTCGACTGCCTCGAACATGGGGTGGCCTTCTTCCCGGGGCTAGAACGTGTGAGGTGGTGGAGGCGGGGCGTGCGGAACGCGCGGGGGGACGCGAACGGCGCCGGTCCCCAGCGCCCCCGGAACGAGTACGGGGACGCCGGGAACCGGCGCCGAGGGAGCGCTAGGCCTTCGCGCTGTGCTGCTTGCCGAAGCGGGCCTCGAAGCGGGCCACGCGGCCACCGGTGTCGAGGATCTTCTGCTTGCCGGTGTAGAACGGGTGGCACTGCGAGCAGACCTCGGCGCGGATCTCGCCGCTGGTCTCGGTCGAGCGGGTGGTGAACTCGGCGCCGCAGGTGCAGGTCACGCGGGTGACCACGTACTCCGGGTGAACGTTGGACTTCAAGGGGTTCTCCTAGGTTTCGGGAGGGCACCGGGTCGGCGGCTGGAGTGCCGCACGTGAACCGGGACCGACGTACCAGTCTGCCAGGACCGGCCGCACCTTCCAAAACCGGGGCCTGTTCCGGGATATTCCGGGCGGCCGCCGGGCACCGTCAGCGTCGCGCCGTGGCCGTCGCGGCGGGCTTCGGAACGGCCTTCGGGGAGGCCGTGGGGGCCGCCTGGGCGGGGTTCTGCGGCTGGGCCGAGACAACCCCCTGCGGGACGGGCCGGTCGGCCTTGAGCGCCGCCCAGAGCTGCTGGGACTGCGGCTGCTGCGGGACCACCCGGTTGGGGTCGCCGGGGGCGCCCTCCACCGGCAGGGTGACCATGGTGAGCTGGTCCGGGCCTATCCCCTTGAGCTCCTGGACCAGCCCGACCAGGGAGTTCACCGAGCCCAGCGCGGAGTCGGTGGTGACGCTCCTGGTCATGGTGTCGCCGATCGACCACAGCTTGACCGGATTGGAGTACAGCCCGATCCCTCCGGCCTGCTGGAGCAGCGACTTGACCATCTGCTTCTGCAGTTCGATCCGGCCGAGGTCGCTGCCGTCGCCGACGCCGTGCCGGGTGCGGACGAAGGCCAGCGCCTGCTGCCCGTCGAGGTGGTGCTCGCCGGCCGGCAGGTCGAGCCCGCTGTCCTTGTCGTGGATGGCCACCGTGGTGGTCACGGTGGCCCCGCCCATCGCGTCCACGACCCGGGCGAAGCCGGCGAAGTCGACCTGCAGGTAGTGGTCCATCCGCAGCCCGGTCAGCTGCTCGGTGGTCTTCACCGCGCAGGCCGCGCCGCCGGCCTCGAAGGCGCTGTTGTACATCGCCCGCCTGGCGGCCGGGACGGCCTTGCCGTTCGCGTCGGTGCAGTCCGGGCGGTCGACCAGGGTGTCGCGCGGGATGGAGACGACGGAGGCCCGCGCGTGGTCCTGGCCGATGTGCACCACCATCGCGGTGTCGGAGCGGGCGGTGTCGCCGGTGCCCCCGCCGGCCAGGGCGCCGTTCTCGCCGGCCCGGGAGTCGGAGCCCAGCACCAGGATGTTGAAGGAGCCGTCGGTGGCCGCCGGGGGGCGGGCGTCACCGAGACGGCCGTTGATGTCGACGCTCTTGATGTTCCCGTCGAGCTTCAGGTACGCGTACCCGGCCGCCCCGCCCCCGAGGACGACGAGTGCGGCGGACGCGCAGGCGGCCACCCGCAGGACCTTGCGGCGGCGACTCGGGACCCTCTTGTGCTCGGCCATACGGACCAGAGTAAAACGGACAAGATGATCGAATAGCCCCAAGTTGTCGCAACCCTGGAACAAAGCCTCCAACCTGCCGGTCGGTGCGCCAACGCACGGAACCCCGGACCGCTCACGCGATCCGGGGTTCCGTGCTTGGACAGCCGTGCGGCTACGGTCAGTCGCCGGAGCCGGGGGTGGTCTTGGCGATCTGCATCAGGAACTCGGCGTTGCTCTTGGTCTGCTTCATCTTGTCCAGGAGCAGCTCGATCGCCTGCTGCGAGTCGAGCGCGTGCAGCACCCGGCGCAGCTTCCAGACGATGGCCAACTCCTCGCTGCCGAGCAGGATCTCCTCCTTGCGGGTGCTGGAGGCGTCCACGTCGACGGCCGGGAAGATGCGCTTGTCCGAGAGCTTGCGGTCGAGCTTGAGCTCCATGTTGCCGGTGCCCTTGAACTCCTCGAAGATCACCTCGTCCATGCGCGAGCCGGTCTCGACCAGCGCGGTGGCCAGGATGGTCAGCGAGCCGCCGTTCTCGATGTTGCGCGCGGCACCGAAGAACTTCTTCGGCGGGTACAGCGCGGTCGAGTCGACACCACCGGACAGGATGCGGCCGGAGGCCGGCGCCGCCAGGTTGTAGGCGCGGCCCAGGCGGGTGATCGAGTCCAGCAGGATGACCACGTCGTGGCCCAGCTCCACCAGGCGCTTGGCGCGCTCGATGGCCAGCTCGGCGACGGTGGTGTGGTCCTCGGCCGGGCGGTCGAAGGTCGAGGAGATGACCTCGCCCTTCACCGACCGCTGCATGTCGGTGACCTCTTCCGGACGCTCGTCGACCAGGACGACCATCAGGTGGCACTCGGGGTTGTTGTGGGTGATCGCGTTGGCGACCGCCTGCAGCACCATGGTCTTGCCGGTCTTCGGCGGCGCGACGATCAGACCGCGCTGGCCCTTGCCGATCGGCGACACGAGGTCGATGATCCGGGTGGTCAGCACGCCCGGGTCGGTCTCCAGGCGCAGCCGCTCCTGCGGGTAGAGCGGGGTGAGCTTGTTGAACTCGGGGCGGCCGCGGCCGGTCTCCGGGTCCATGCCGTTGACGGAGTCCAGCCGCACCATGGCGTTGAACTTCTCGCGGCGCTCGCCCTCGCGCGGCTGGCGCACCGCACCGGTGATGGCGTCACCCTTGCGCAGGCCGTTCTTGCGGACCTGGGCGAGCGAGACGTAGACGTCGTTCTGGCCCGGCAGGTAGCCGGAGGTGCGCACGAACGCGTAGTTGTCGAGGATGTCGAGGATGCCCGCGACCGGGATCAGGACGTCGTCCTCGCCGACCTGCGGCTCGACCACGCCGGCCTCGAAACCCTCGCGGCCACGACGGCCACGGCGGTCGCGGTAGCGGCCGCGACGGCCACGGCGGCCCTCGCCGAACTCGTCGTCGTCGTAGCCGCCCTGCTGGACCTGCGGCTGCTGCTGAACCTGCTGGCCGCCCTGCTGGCGGGGCTGCTGGCCGTCGGCCTGGCCCTGCTGCTGACCCTGCTGGGGCTGGCGGTCGGCGCGCTCGCGGCGGTTGCGGCGGTCGCGACGCGACTCGCGGCCCTCGCCGTCCTGCCCGGCCTGAGCCTCGCCGGCGTCCTGACGCTCGGTGCGCTCGCCGCCGTCGCGGCGGTCACGGCGCTCGCGGCGGTCGCGACGGGTCTCGCGACCGTCCTCGCGGCCCTCGAAGCCGCGGGTCTCGGCCGGACGCTCGGCCTGCTTGGGCTCGGCCACCGCGACGGTGGCGGAGTCGGCGGCGGCCTCGGCGGCGGCCGGCGCGGTCGGGGCACCGGCGGCGGCGGTGGCCCGGCGGCGGGTGCGCTCGGTACGGGCGGGCGCGGCGGTCTCGGCGGCGGCCTGGACCGGGATCTCGATCTGGGCCTGCGGCTCGGCGGCCGGCGCCTCGGCGGCGGCGGCCTTGCTGCGACGGGCCGGCTTCTGGGCCGGCGCCTCGGCGTCCGCCTTGGCGGCGGTGCGCTTGGCGGCCGGGGCGCCACCGGCGGCGAGCAGCGGGTCCCCGCCGCTCTTCTCCTTGATGGTCTCGATCAGCTGGCTCTTGCGCATGCGTCCGGTACCGGTGATGCCCAGGTCCGCGGCGAGCTTCTGCAGCTCGGCGAGGACCATGCCGTCCAGGCCCGCGGCGGCACTGCGGCGGCGGCGTGCCGGGGCAGCGGGGGCGGCGGCGGCGTCCGACGCCTCGGCGTCCGGGCGCGCGCCCATCAGATCGGTGGAGTCGCTCACTAAGGGTCCTTCCCTGGAGCGGACGTCGGCCTGTCTGGCTCGGCGACCGGTTGTGCTGTCCTGACCAACGCTCGACTGCGTCGGTCCGAGGCGGTGATCCCTCGAATGGCGGGAGCCCGTCGAGGGAGAACTGCGAGGTGCGGTGCATGAAGCACGGTGGTGCTGAGGTGGCGCGTGGGCCGGTCGTGTGTCGACCTCCCCTGAGGGCGTTGCCCCCACGCTGCCTGCGAATCCCGGGCCCCCGTCGCGTGACGGTGACCCGCGCTCCGCCCGTCCTGGCCTCGAGGTTGGAGGCCGCGGGTGGGAGTCAGGTGCCGTCACGGCTTCGGGATGCGGCCGCATGTCGCGCAGGCAGGCTGCGTACGCGCTGCGGTGGGCTCCCGGAGAATCGTCGCCCCGGACATCGCCACGACTCCACGGCCGTGGAGTGCTGGGATCGGGACGCGGCGCACCGAGCCCCGGAGGGCACATGGTGCAGCAATGAGATTAACACTACCGACCCCCTCAGACATTCCCCGACCTCGGGCCTGCCAATCGTGTCCGGACGGCCCGGCTCGACGCCGGGCCCGACGTGGCTGCTCAGACGCCCAGCGGGAGCACGGTGGCCCCGGTCCGGTCGACGCCGAGCCGGTGTGCGGCGAACGCCGGGTTCCCGCCGTGGCCGTGGTGGCCGGCGAAGGAGAGCACCTTGTCGACGCCCGCCTCGTCGGTGAGCGCCAGCACGGTCGGGCCCGCCCCGGAGATGACCGCGGGGACGCCCTCCGCGCGCAGCGCGCCGACCAGCGCGGCGCTGTCCGGCATGGCGGTGGCGCGGTAGTCCTGGTGCAGCCGGTCCTCGGTGGCCGCGAACAGCAGCTGGGGCCGCCTGGTCAGCGCCTCCACCATGAGCGCGGAGCGGCCGGCGTTGACGGCGGCGTCGGCCAGCGGGACGGTCTTCGGCAGCAGGCCGCGGGCGGTCTCGGTGAGCATCTCGGCGGCCGGGACGAACACCACCGGGACGACCTGCTCCGAGGGCTCCATGGCGACCGCCTTGGCCGACTCCTCGTCGGTCCAGGCGATGGTGAAGTTGCCGCGCAGGCAGGCCGCGACGTTGTCCGGGTGGCCCTCCAGCTCGGAGGCGAGGGCCAGCAGCGCGTCGTCGTCCAGCGCGGACGGGCCGCCGATGGTGACGGCCCGGGCGGCCACGATGCCGGCGCAGATGGCGGCCGAGGATGAGCCCAGGCCGCGGCCGTGCGGTATCCGGTTGGCGCAGACCACTTCGAGGCCGCGCGGCTGGCCGCCGAGCCGGTCGAAGGCGGCCCGCATCGAGCGGATCAGCAGGTGGCGCTCGTCCCGGGGCAGCGTCTCGGCACCCTCGCCGGCGATGTCGACGGTCAGGCCCGAGTCGGCGACCCGGACGACCACGTCGTCGTACAGGCCCAGCGCGAGTCCGAAGGCGTCGAAGCCCGGACCGAGGTTGGCGCTGGTCGCGGGAACCCGGACCCGGACGGCGGCGGCACGGAACGCAGGACCGGCCATGCGGTGGACTCTCCTGGGGAAATCGGGCGAGCGCGGAGCGCGTCGTCGGTGCAAGGGTGGGAAAAGGGCCGAGGGCCCCACGGGGCGGGCGGCCACAGTCGTCGGCGCGGCCCGTACCAGGACGGGCCCGGGGCGTGTGCCACACGGCCGAAGCCAGAGTATCGAAGAGAGGTTCCCCAGTGGTACACCCCGTGGGCCTTCGATCTGGTGTGTTGCCGGTTCTGGCCGGAATGCACACTCCTCCCCGTCAGAGAGAGGGGCGGAATCGGACCGGAATGCGATACGGAATTGACACCAAAGAGTCAGTGGAGAACTTCGACGGGCCAACCCCCGAAAGAGTCGGCCCGTCGAAGCGTCAGGCCCCTTTGTCAGTCGAGCAGTCCGAGCCGCTGGGCCGCGGCCTCCGGGTCGACCGGGACGATCTGCGGCTGCGGCGCGCCGGCCACCGCCCAGTCCGGGTCCTTGAGGCCGTTGCCGGTCACGGTGCAGACGATCCGCTGGCCCGGGTCGACCAGGCCGGCCTCCGCCTTCGCCAGCAGACCGGCCACCGAGGCGGCCGAGGCCGGCTCCACGAAGACGCCCTCCTGCGCGGCCAACAGCCGGTAGGCGGAAAGGATCTGACGATCCGTCACCTTGTCGATGAGGCCGCCGGACTCGTCCCGGGCGGCGAGCGCGTAGTCCCAGGAGGCCGGGTTGCCGATCCGGATCGCGGTCGCGATCGTCTGCGGCTTGAGGACGGGCGCGCCGTCCACGATCGGGGCCGAGCCGGCGGCCTGGAAGCCCCACATCCGCGGGGTGCGGGAGGACATCCCGTCGGTCGCGTACTCGCGGTAGCCCTTCCAGTAGGCGGTGATGTTGCCCGCGTTGCCGACCGGCAGGACGTGGATGTCCGGGGCGTCGCCGAGCATGTCGACGATCTCGAAGGCCGCCGTCTTCTGGCCCTCGATCCGCGCCGGGTTCACCGAGTTCACCAGGGCGACCGGGTACTTCTCGGACAGTTCGCGCGCCAGGGTCAGGCAGTCGTCGAAGTTCCCGTCGACCTGCAGGATCCTGGCGCCGTGCACCAGCGCCTGGCCCATCTTGCCGAGGGCGATCTTGCCCTGCGGGACGAGCACGGCGGAGACCATCCCGGCCCGCACCGCGTACGCGGCGGCGGAGGCCGAGGTGTTGCCGGTGGACGCGCAGATGACCGCCTGCGCGCCCTCCTCCTTGGCCTTGGAGATGGCCATCGTCATCCCGCGGTCCTTGAAGGAGCCGGTCGGATTGGCGCCCTCGACCTTGAGGTAGACCTCGCAGCCGGTGCGCTCGGAGAGCACCTGGGCGGGGACCAGGGGCGTACCGCCCTCCAGCAGGGTGACCACCGGGGTGGCCGCGGTGACCGGCAGGCGGTCCCGGTACTCCTCGATCAGCCCGCGCCACTGGTGGGTGTGGGTGTGGGTGCTTCTGGCCGCGTTCTCGGCAACGCCGCTCATCATCTGTTCCTTACTCCCCTTCGACCCGCATGATGCTGGCCACGTCCCGCACGCTGTCCAGCGCGCGGAGCTTGTCGACCGTCGCCGACAGTGCGGCGTCGGTGGCACGGTGGGTGACCACGACGAGCGAGGCGTCGCCGTCGCGGCCCTGCTGGCGCACGGTGTCGATGGACACGCCGTGCTCGGCGAACACCGACGCGACCTGGGCGAGCACGCCCGCACGGTCGTCGACGTCCAGACTGACGTGGTAGCGGGTGACCACCTCGTCCATCGGCTTGGCCGGCAGCTGGGTGTACACGGAGTCACCGGGACCGGGGGCGCCGGCCAGCTTGTTGCGGCAGACCGCGACCAGGTCGCCGAGCACCGCGGAGGCGGTCGGCGAGCCGCCCGCGCCCGGGCCGTAGAACATCAGCCGGCCGGCCGCCTCGGCCTCGACGAACACCGCGTTGTACGCCTCGCGGACCGAGGCCAGCGGGTGCGACAGCGGGATCATCGCCGGGTGGACCCGCGCGGTGACGGACTCGCCGTGGGCCGCCCGCTCGCAGATCGCGAGCAGCTTGACCACGCAGCCCATCTCCTTGGCGGAGGCGATGTCGGCGGCGGTCACCTCGGTGATGCCCTCGCGGTACACGTCCGCGGCGGTGACCTTGGTGTGGAAGGCGATGCCGGCCAGGATCGCGGCCTTGGCGGCGGCGTCGAAGCCCTCCACGTCGGCCGTCGGGTCGGCCTCGGCGTAGCCGAGCGCGGTGGCCTCCTCCAGCGCCTCCGAGTAGCCGGCGCCGGTGGTGTCCATCTTGTCGAGGATGAAGTTGGTGGTGCCGTTGACGATCCCCAGCACCCGGTTGACCTTGTCCCCCGCGAGGGACTCGCGCAGCGGACGCAGCAGCGGGATCGCGCCCGCCACCGCGGCCTCGTAGTACAGGTCCACCCCGGCCTCGGCGGCCGCGGCGTGCAGCTCGGTGCCGTCCCTGGCGAGCAGCGCCTTGTTGGCGCTGACCACCGAGGCGCCCCGCTTGAAGGCGGACAGGATCAGCGATTTGGACGGCTCGATGCCGCCCACCACCTCGACCACCACGTCGATGTCGCCCCGGTTGACCAGGGCCTCGGCGTCGGTGGTGATCAGGTGCTCGGGCACCCCGGGGCGGACCCGGCCGGCCCGGCGGACCGCGATCCCGGCGAGTTCGACCGGGGCACCGATGCGAGCGGCGAGGTCGTCGGCCGTCGTCGTCATGATGCGCGCCACCTCGGAGCCCACCACACCACAACCCAGCAACGCCACCTTCAGCGGGCGCGTACGCATCATCCGACTCCGCTCTGCATTCATCGTGCTTCGGTATTTCCGGCGGTTTTTCGGGGCCGCCGGGAACTTCGGTCCGTACCAGTCTCGGGGACTTTCCGCACGGATCTACGGTCGTTCCATGATCTGAGACGAGAATTTCGTCATCCGATATCCAGGCGCAGGAGATCCTCCTCCGTCTCGCGTCGGACGATCACCCGGGCCGCACCGTCCTTGACTGCGACCACGGGGGGCCTCAGGGCGTGGTTGTAGTTGCTCGCCATCGAGCGGCAGTAGGCGCCGGTGGCGGGCACCGCGATCAGGTCGCCCGGGGTCAGGTCGGCCGGCAGGAAGGCGTCCCGCACCACGATGTCGCCGGACTCGCAGTGCTTGCCGACCACCCGGACCAGCATCGGCTCGGCCTCGCTGGTGCGCGACACCAGGGCCACCGAGTACTCGGCGTCGTACAGCGCGGTGCGGATGTTGTCGGACATCCCGCCGTCCACGCTGACGTAGGTGCGCAGGCCCTCCAGCGGCTTGACCGTGCCGACCTCGTACAGGGTGAACGCGGTCGGGCCGACGATCGCCCGGCCCGGCTCCACGCTCAGCCGGGGGGTGTCGAGGTTCGCGGCGGCGCACTCGCGGCGGACGATCTCGGCCAGCGCGGCCGCGATCTCGGCCGGCTCGCGCGGGTCGTCCTCGCTGGTGTACGCGATGCCGAGGCCGCCGCCGAGGTCGATCTCGGGCAGCTCGACGCCGTGCTCGTCGCGGATCTCCGCCAGCAGGCCGACCACCCGGCGGGCGGCCACCTCGAAGCCGGCCGTGTCGAAGATCTGCGAGCCGATGTGCGAGTGGATGCCGCGCAGCTCCAGGCTGTCGTGGCCGAGCACCCGGCGCACCGCCTCGGCGGCCGCTCCCCCGTTCAGGGACAGGCCGAACTTCTGGTCCTCGTGCGCCGTGGCGATGAACTCGTGGGTGTGCGCCTCGACGCCGACGGTGATCCGGATCAGCACCTGCTGGCGCACGCCCTGGCGGGCGGCGATCGCGGCCAGGCGCTCGATCTCCTCGTAGGAGTCGACCACGATGTGCCCGACGCCGGTCTTCACCGCGTGTTCGAGCTCGTCCACCGACTTGTTGTTGCCGTGCAGCGCGATGCGCTCCGGCGGCATCCCGGCGGCCAGCGCGACCGCCAGCTCGCCGACGCTGCACACGTCGAGGTTGAGGCCCTCCTCGTGCAGCCAGCGCACGATCGCCTTGGAGAGGAAGGCCTTTCCGGCGTAGTAGACGTCCGCGTCGGCGCCGAAGGCGTCCCGCCAGGCGCGGGCCCGGGTCCGGAAGTCCTCCTCGTCCAGCACATAGGCCGGGGTGCCGAACTCGGCCGCCAGCTGCTTGACGTCGATCCCGCCGACGGTGGCCACGCCCTCGGCGTCGCGGGCGACGGTGCGCGACCAGACCTTGGGGTCCAGCGCGTTCAGGTCGGCCGGCGGGGCCTGGTAGTGGCCATCGGGCAGCACGTCGCCGTGGCGAGGGCCTGCGGGGTGTGCGGAACGGCTCATTGTCCGGGTTTCCTTCGAGACCTATGGCGAGGGGCGGCGACGGTCCCCGTTGACCGTCAGCCGCCCCCCGCTGTGCGCTTGGGGGTGGTGCCTACATCCGCTCGGGCGCCGTCACGCCCAGGAGCGTGAGGCCGTTGGCCATGACCGTGCGCGTGGCCTCGACCAGCCAGAGCCGGGCACGGTGCGTGTCGGAGAGCTCCTCGTCGCCCTTGGGCAGGAACATGCAGTTCTCGTACAGGCGGTGGTACTTGCCCGCGAGGTCCTCCAGGTAGCGCGCGACCCGGTGCGGCTCGCGCAGCTCGCCGGCGGTGGCGAGGATGCGCGGGAACTCGCCGAGGGCGCCGAGGATGTCGTTCTCCCACTCGGTGGCGAGCAGTTCGGGTTTGAACTGCTCGACCGTGCCCTTGTCCACGCCCAGCTCGGCGGCCTTGCGCGCCACGCCGCACATCCGGGTGTGGGCGTACTGGACGTAGAAGACCGGGTTCTCGTTGGACTGGCTGGTCAGCAGGTTGATGTCCAGCGTGATCGTCGAGTCCGTGGAGGAGCGCGCCAGGGTGTAGCGGGCGGCGTCCACGCCGATCCACTCGACCACGTCGTCGATCGTGATGATGTTGCCGGCCCGCTTGGACATGCGGACCTCTTCGCCGTCGCGAAGCATCTTCACGAACTGGCCGATCTTCACCTCGATGTTGCGGTCCATGTCGTCGCCCGCGCAGGCCGAGATGGCCTTGAGGCGGTTGACGTAGCCGTGGTGGTCGGCGCCCAGCATGTAGAGCGCGACCTCGGCGCCGCGGTCCCGCTTGGACAGGTAGTAGGCGGCGTCGGCGGCGAAGTAGGTCTTGTCACCGTCGGCCTTGATCAGGACGCGGTCCTTGTCGTCGCCGAAGTCGGTGGTGCGCAGGAAGACCGCGCCGTCCTGCTCGAAGACGTGGCCCTGCTCGCGCAGCCGGTCGATGGCCTTCTCGACGGCGCCGGAGTCGTGCAGCGTCTTCTCCGAGAACCACACGTCGAAGTGGGTGCCGAACTCGTCCATCGAGCGCTTGATCTCGGCGACCATGAGCTTGAGGCCCTCGGTGCGGAAGACCTGCAGCTGCTCGGCCTCGGGCAGGTCGAGCACGCCCGGGATCGCGCCGGTGAGCGTCTTGGCGATGTCGACGATGTACTCGCCGACGTAGCCGCCCTCGGGCACCTCACGGCCGTTCGCGGCGGCCTGCAGCGAGGCGGCGAACTTGGTGATCTGCACGCCGGCGTCGTTGAGGTAGTACTCGGTGGTGACGTCGGCACCGGAGGCCCGCAGCACGCGCGCCAGCGAGTCGCCGACGGCCGCCCAGCGGACGCCGCCGATGTGGATCGGGCCGGTCGGGTTGGCGGAGACGAACTCCAGGTTGATCTTCAGGCCCTTGAGGGCCTCGTTGCGGCCGTAGGCCTCGCCCGCCTCGACGATGGTGCGGGCGAGCGCACCGGCGGTGGCGGCGTCCAGGGTGATGTTCAGGAAGCCCGGACCGGCGATGTCGACCTTGGCGACGCCGGTGATCCCTCGCAGGCGCTCGGCCAGAGCCTCGGCAACGGCTCGCGGCGGCTTGCCGGCCGCCTTGGCGAGCTGGAGGGCCACGTTCGTCGCGTAGTCGCCGTGGTCCCGGTTCTTGGGCCGCTCGACCGTCACGTGCTCGGGCACGGCGACGGCCAGCTCGCCCGCCTCGACGGCGGAGCTCACTGCGGCCTGGATTGCCTGGGAAAGGTCTGCGGGGGTCACGACGCCAAGCGTAGGCGAGACGGGGTGTCCGCCCGCCACTCGGTTTACCGGTTGAGACGCCCTGACTGCCGGTTGAGACGCCGCCGCGCCGTTGCGCCAGGGATGTCAGCCGCGATCCGTGCGATCTGTTCGCTCAGGGCGAAACCCTTCGGGCTGCCCGGTGAGTCGCATCAGACGCCGGACCAGGGCCACCAGGTCGGCCGGGTCGAAGGGCTTGCCGAGGTAGCCGTCCACCCCGACGGTCTCCCCCAGGTCCAGATCCGCCGGGGTGCAGGCGCTCACGATCGCGATCGGCAGCCGGCGGGTGTCCGGGGTTGCCCGCAGTCGGGCCGCGGTCCGCAGGCCGTCCAGCCGGGGCATCATCACGTCCAGGGTCACCACGTCGGGCTTCACCCGGCGGATCACCTCCAGGCACTCGGCGCCGTCGGCGGCGGTCACCACCTCGAAGCCTTCGAGCTCCAGGTTGACCCTGATCAGCTGGCGGATCACCTCGCTGTCGTCCACCACGAGGACCCGCCCGGACACTCCCGACACCTCACCGAGGGTATCGGCGGCCCCGCCGCCCCGTCCGGCCTTTGGACACTTCCGCCCACCGGGCCCGCCCGACGATCTTTCCGGAAACCCGTGCACGGACCGCGACCGAAGCCTGGTAGTGTTCATTCCGTCGGAACGCGGAAGCGGCCGACAGGCCAACAGGCCCCCGTAGCTCAGGGGATAGAGCACCGCCCTCCGGAGGCGGGTGCGTAGGTTCGAATCCTACCGGGGGCACTTCGCAGTAAGTGCAACTGAGGCCCAGATCAGTGGAGTTGATCCACGGATCTGGGCCTTCGTCATGTTCGGGGACCGGCGGGAACCGGCGATGGCGGGGTCGGGCCCTCGCGCGCGGGCACCGGCGGGGGCGCGGGCCGTTCCGCTCCCCCGCGCCGGCCGGGCGCTCAGGACGCGGCGGACTCGGCCTGGGCGTACAGGTCCGCGATGGTGTGGTCGAAGTAGGCGCTGTACGAGGTGTCGTCGCTGTCGCCGCCCTGCTGGTAGCCACCGATGGCGCCGACCACGTCACCGGTGGCGGCGTCGATCCACGGGCCGCCGCTGGTGCCGGCCGGGTAGGACGGGCACTGGATGACGCGCTCGTAGGCGCTCTGCTGGGCGGTCGTGTTGGTGCACAGGCTCGGCGTCTCGGCGTCGGCCGGGTAGCCGTAGAGGTGGACGGTGGCGCCGAACGGCTCGCCGGCGCCCAGGCGGTTGCCGCCGACCACGTCCTCGACCTTGCGGCCGTTGCTGGGGGCGGTCTCCAGGATCGCGAAGTCCTCGTCCACGTCGCCCTTCTGGGACCAGCCGCTGGCGGTGTGGACCGCGGTCACCTGCCAGGTGCCGTACGGGGCGGAGCCGTCACGGTAGCCGGGGGCGAAGACCACGCCGTCGGTGCTGGTGATGCAGTGCGCGGCGGTCAGCAGCAGGTTGCCGGTCGCGCTGTGCAGCACGCTGGCGGTGCAGAAGTGGTTGCCGGCCCCCACCGAACCGCTGAACAGCGCGCCCACGGTGGCGGCCTCCTTGTCGTCGGCGGGGGCGGCGGCGGTGGTGCCGAGGGCGGCGCCGTGGGTGTCGGGGGTGGCCGACGGGGTGGCCGTCGGGGTGGCGGCGGGGCTGTCGGTGGGGTTCGGCGCGGCGCTGGGGGTCGGACTGTCGCTCGGCGTGCTGGCCGAGGCCTGGGCGGGCGGGGCGGGCTCGCCCGCGGTGGCGCTCGGGCTGGCGGTCGGCATCGGCGCGGCCGCCCGGACGCTGCGGGCCGCCTTCCCGGCGACCGTCGCGTCGGACAGGTTCAGCCCGTGCGCCCCGGTCACCACCGCGGCCACCACCACGGCGGACAGCCCGGCGAACAGCGAGGGGGCGAGCAGACGGTGGCGGCGCGACCTCTTGCGGCGGTGCTGACCCATGTCCGTCTCTCCTGCCGTAGTCGGTGGCGGCGTGCGCTCAACGACTATGACGTCTCAGCCTGGAAAGGTCGTTACCGCGGGCTTGGAGGTCGATGAGAAATCGGTCACCGGAGCAGCAGGGTATCGAGTTCGGTCGCGGTGATGAAGTCGGTGTGCGTACCGGCGGTGGTGCAGGCGAAGGCGCCGGCCGCCGAGCCGGCCCGCGCGCAGTCCAGCGGCGGGTGGCCGCGGAACCAGGCGTACAGGAAACCGGCGACGAAGGCGTCCCCGGCGCCGTTGGTGTCGACCACCGGGCGGCCCGGGTCGACGGCGGGCAGGTGGCGCAGGACGCCGTCCTCGCGGGTGAGCAGGTGGCAGCCCTCGGCGCCCGCGGTGGCGGTGACCACGGTGGCCCGGCCCTCGGCGAGGATCGCGCGCATCACCTCCTCGTACCGGCCGCGGCAGCCGGCCACCGAGAGGAACACCAGGTCGGAGTTGAGGGCGTAGTCGCGGTGGTGCGGGTCGGCGCCGTCCCAGTCGTGCAGGTCGGTGGAGGTGGTGCGGCCGAGCCGGTGGAGGTCGCCGTACATGTCCCGGTTGACGCCGGTGATCGAGAGGTGGACGTGCCGGCTGCGCTCGGCGTACGGGAGGTGGAACTCGCGCGGCAGCCGCAGGTCGGCGGGGTGACGGCCGTCGAAGAAGGAGAACCGGCGGCCGGCCGTGTCCACCAGGTTGACCCCGCGCGGGGTGCCGTGCGGGCTCACCAGGTGCGCGAAGTGCAGGCCGTGGCGCCGGTAGTGGGCGCGGACCAGGTCGCCCTGCGGGTCGTCGCCGAGGAAGTCCAGGAAGGCGGTGCGCAGGCCGAGCCGGTGGGCGCCGAGGGCGACGCCGTTGCCGGTGTGGCCGACGTAGTCGCGCACCGGCTCGACGAACCGGGAGTCGCCGGGCGGGATCTCCAGCCGTTCGACCCGGACGATGGTGTCCACTCCGGCGCCGCCGACGACGAGCAGGTCGAACTCGGCCGGCGTGGTGTCGGGCAACATGGCGGCGCCTCCTTGGTCCCTGGACGGTCGCCAGGAGTCAAGCAGGCGCCGGAGGTTGACTGCAAGACCTTGCTGCAAGCTTTCAATCGGATCGCCGCCGGTCGTACCGGTCCGGACCGGGACCCGGGACTCGCGACCGAGTCCCGGGGCCCCGCTCCCTACGGCTCCGCACGGCTTCGTACGGCTTCGTACGGCTTCGTACGGCTTCGTACGGCTCCTACAGCGCCGACAGCTCCGCGACCAGGTCGTCCAGGCCCAGCGAGCCCTGCGAGAGCGCCGCCATGTGCCAGGCCTTGAGGTCGAACTCCTCGCCGCGCGCCTCGTGCGCCGCCTTCGCCGCCGCCCGGCCGCGCAGCCAGGCGCGCTCGCCGAGCTTGTAGCCGATCGCCTGACCGGGCATGCCCAGGTAGCGGACCAGCTCGCTGTCCAGGAAGTCGGCGGACAGGCCGCAGTACAGCCCGAAGAACTCGCGGGCGTGCTCCGGGCTCACCGGCTCGCCCGGCTTGTACGGGGAGTCCGCCGGGAAGTCCAGGCCGAGGTGCATGCCGATGTCGATGATGACCCGCAGCGCCCGCATCATCTGGGCGTTGAGGTAGCCGAGGCGGTGGCCCGGGTCGGTGAGGTAGCCGAGCTCGTCCATCAGGCGCTCGGCGTACAGCGCCCAGCCCTCCAGGTTGGCGCTGACCCCGCCGAGGCTCACCTGGTAGGTGGAGAGCCGGTCGGCGACGTAGTTCCACTGCGCGAGCTGCAGGTGGTGGCCCGGGACGCCCTCGTGGTACCAGGTGGAGACCAGGTCCCAGACCGGGAAGCGCTCCCTGCCGAGCAGCGGCAGCCAGGTCCGCCCGGGGCGGCTGAAGTCCAGCGAGGGCGCGGTGTAGTACGGCGCGGCGGCGCTGCCGGCCGGGGCGATCCGCGACTCGACCCGGGTGACCGGCTCGGCCAGGTCGAAGTGGGTGCCCTGGAGGTCCCGGACCGCCTGGTCCATCAGGCCCTGCAGGAACTCCCGGGTCGACTCGGCGCCCTCCATGGCCGGGCCGTCCGCCTCCAGCCACTTCATCGCCGCCATCGGGTCGGCGCCCGGACGGACCTTCCCGGCCTCGACCGTCATCTGCGCGTACAGGTCGTGGAACTCGCCCCAGGCCCAGGCGTAGGCCTCGTCCAGGTCCAGGTCGGCGCCGGTCCAGTAGCGCACCCAGCGGGCGTAGCGCTCGCGGCCGACCGGGTCCGGGGTGTCGGCGGCGGCCGGGGCGTACACGTCGCGCATCCAGTCGCGCAGCGCGGCCAGCGCCTCGGCGGCGGCCACCGCGTGGGCGGACAGCTCGGCGTGCACGGCCTGGGGCGCGTCCTGGACGAACTGCCCGAACCAGCCGCCGGGCACCTCCCCGTCCAGCCACTCGCCGAACTGCCCGATCACCGTCGCCACCTGGCGGGGACCGGAGAGCAGGCCGCGCTCGACACCCTCGGCCAGGGTCTGCCGGTACTGCTCCAGCGCCAGCGGGAGGCGGGCCAGCCGTCGGCCGACCACCCGCCACTCGGCCTCGGTACCGGTGGGCATCAGGGTGAAGGTATCCCGGGTGTTGTGCACCGGGGACCCCAGGTTGCGCACCGCGCGGAAGTTCTCGCCCGCGTCGTGGACGGCGAGTTCGGCGCTCAGCCGCTCGCGCAGCAGCCGGGCGCAGCGGCGCTCGGCCTCGTCCTCGGCGGCGCCGGCCCGCTCGGCCTCGTCCAGCCGGGCCAGGGTGCGGCGGCCGAGGTCGGCGATCGCCTCGGTGCCGGCCGGGGAGAGGTCGAGCAGTCGGTCGTCCTCGGGGTCGAGGCCGAGGTACACCGCGGTCAGCGGGTCGAGGTCGGCCAGGGCGCGGACGTAGTCGTCGGCGATGCGGCGCGGGGTGTCGCCGTCGGAGGTGAGCAGTTCTTCAGCCATTCGGACATCATCGCGTTGCCCGGGCCGATTGCAAGCCCCTGCCGCGGACCTGTTGACCCGCACCCGCCCGGGATTTGACGGACGGTGGGCACCGCAAACGCCCGTTCGGAAAGATCCGTGCCCGACAGGTCCCGATCCGTCCGACGCCCATTACGCTGGCCGCCATGGAAGCCCGCCCCACCACGGCAGCCGACCCGGCCCCCACCCCGGCCGAACCCGGCCCGCGCCCGCGCCGCACCGGCTACCGGCGACTGCCGGTCGAACAGCGGCGCGAACAGCTGATCGCGGTCGCCCTGGAGCTGTTCGCCTCCCGGCCGCCCGAGGAGGTGGGCCTGGACGACGTCGCCGAGGCCGCCGGGGCCTCCCGGCCGCTGGTCTACCGCTACTTCGCGGGCGGCAAGCAGCAGCTGTACGAGGCCGCGCTGCGCACCGCGGCGGACGAGCTGACCAGCCGGTTCACCGTCCCGCCGAGTGGGACGCCGTCCGAGCAGCTGGCGGCCGTGCTGGACGGCTACTTCGACTTCGTGGCCGAGCACGAGGCCGGCTACTCGGCGCTGCTGCGCGGCGGTTCGGTGGTGGAGACGGCCCGCACCTCGGCGATCGTGGACGACGTCCGGCGGGTGGCGCTCAAGCGGACGGTACGGCACCTGGGGGTGCGGGAGCCCGGGCCGCGGCTGACCCTGCTGGTGCGCTCGTGGATCGCGGTGGTCGAGGGCGCGTCGCTGAGCTGGCTGGACGAGGGGCGCGCGCTGCCGGTGACGGAGCTGCGCGACTGGCTGGTGGACCAGTTCACCGCGATGGCGGCGGCGACGGCGCTGCACGACCCGCAGACGGCGGAGGTGCTGGCGGGGCTGCTCGCGCTGGACGGTCCGCGGACGGACCGGGCCGCGCGGCTGCGCGAGGTGCTGGGCGGGCGGTGACCCGGGCTGGGCTCCCGACCCCCGTGCCAAGGGTCGGGTGCGCCCGGGGCCGGACAGGCCTCAGGCCTTGCCGAGCACCTGGCGCTGGCGGCCGAGGCCGTCGATCTCGATCTCGACCACGTCGCCCGGGGCGAGGAACGGCGTGCCCGGGCGGCCCAGGGTGACCCCGGCCGGGGTGCCGGTGACGATCACGTCGCCGGGCTCCAGCACCATGAACTGGCTCGCGTAACGGACGAGTTCGAGCACCGGGAAGATCATCTCGGCGGTGTTGCCGTGCTGCCGCTGCTCACCGTTGACCCAGAGCCGCAGCTCCAGGGCCTGCGGGTCGGCCACCTCGTCGGCGGTGACCAGCCAGGGCCCGAGCGGGGTGAAGGTCTCCGCCGACTTGCCCTTGTCCCACTGGCCGCCGCGCTCGAACTGGAAGGCCCGCTCGGTGACGTCGTTGGCGATCGTGTAGCCGGCGATCACCCCGGCGGCCTCGGCGTGCGAGTCCAGGTAGCGGGCGGTGCGGCCGATCACGATCGCCAGCTCGGCCTCGTAGTCGGTCTTCTCGCCGCCGCGCGGCACCAGTACCTCGTCGTACGGGCCGACCACGGTGGAACTCGGCTTGAGGAAGATCACCGGCTCGGCCGGGATCGCGGCCCCGGCCTCCGCCGCGTGGTCGCGGTAGTTGAGCCCGATGCCGACCACCTTGCCGGGCCGGGCCACCGGCGCGCCCACCCGCAGGCCGTCCAGGTCCACCACCGGCAGCAGTCCGGCGGCCACCTCCCGGGCCAGCTCGGCGGTGTCCAGCCCGGACAGGAAGGCCCCGTCGAGGTCGCGGGCCCGCCCGGAGAGGTCGTACGCGGTGCCGTCCTCGCCCAGCACGACCGGGCGCTCGGCGCCCGGGGGTCCGACGCGGAGGAGCTTCATCGATCCGTCACCAGCCTTTCGTCGCAGTTCACCGGGGCGGCGCGGACACCGCTCCCGAGTCTGGCAACGAGGTATATCAACGGCCCGGGGCGGCGGACCAGACCGTCCCGATGGGCGAATTCCCATCAAATCCCACAGGAGCCCGGGGGTCCGAATCGGCGACCCGTACGGTTGACACCCGGATCCGCCGGGAGCGGGCCGCCGGCGCCGGGGACAGGCCCAGAGCGAACGCGGGCGTGCGACGGCGCCCGCGGGCGCAGGATGCGGGCATGGAGATCACCCGGGTACGCGACGAGTTGCACATGATCACCCTGGAGTTCGGCACCGCCTACCTGTGGCGGGACCACCACGGACTGACCCTGATCGACACCGGCATCGCCGGGTCGGCGGACGGGATCGAGAAGGGCATCCGCACCATCGGGCTGGATCCGGCCGCACTGCGCCGGATCGTGCTCACCCACCACCACGAGGACCACACCGGCTCGGCCGCCGAGCTGGCCCGCCGCTGGAGCGCCGAGGTGGTGGCGCACCGGCTGGAGGCGCCGGTCATCCGCCGCGAGCAGCCGGCGGCGCCGCCCGTGCTGAACGCCTTCGAGCAGCAGCTGTGGGACGGCCTGCCGCCGATCCCGCCCGCCGAGCCCTGCCCGGTGCACCGCGAGGTCGAGGACGGGGACGTGCTGGACGTCGGCGGCGGCGCGGTGGTCGTGCACGTGCCCGGGCACACCGACGGCAGCATCGCGCTGCACCTGCCCGGGCCCGGGGTGCTGTTCACCGGGGACACCGTGTCCAACGTCCAGGGCCGGACCCGGCCCGGGGTGTTCAACACCGACCCGGCGCAGTCCCTCGCCTCCTTCCACCGGCTGGCCGCCCTGCCGGTGGAAACGGTGGTCTTCGGGCACGGCGACCCGATCGCCGTCGGCGCCTCAGCGGCCCTGCGCGCCGCCGCCGAGCAGCACCCCCGGGTCTAGGTTCCTCCGCTCGCCCGGGCCGAGCCGGGCGGCCTCCCGCTGCCAGTGCGCGAGGTCGCGCCGCAGGTCGGCCCGGGCCTCCGGGGCGGCGCCCGGCTCCAGCGTCAGCGCCTCCAGCAGTTCGACGGCGGCGCCCCGGCTGCCGTCCCGGGCCAGCCAGAGGGCCAGGTCGTGGCAGGTGCGCAGGGTGCGGGGGTCGGCCCGGCCGCAGATCCGGGCGAAGTCGGGGACCAGCTTCAGCAGCATCTCCACGGCCTCCGCCGCCCTGCCGTCGGCCCCGCGCTGCCAGGCCTGGTCGGCGCGGCGGCGCAGCTGCTCCGGGCTGGGGTCGTCCGGCCGCAGCATCCCGGGCCGGATCCGGCGCAGCCGCTCCAGCACCTCGGCGGCGTCGGCCGGCCGGTCGGCGGGCCGCTTGGCGAGCAGCTGGGCGACCAGGTCGGCCAGCGCCGGGTCGTGGCTGCGGATCCGCGGCGGGGTCACCGCCATGTGCTTGTGCATGTACTCGTACGGGGAGTCGGCGTGGAAGGGCCGTCGGCCGGTACTGACCTCGTACAGCATCACGCCGAACGCGTAGAGGTCGGCCCGGCCGTCCACGGTGCCGCCGGACCAGCACTCGGGCGCCAGGTACGGGACAGTGCCGACCACGCTGCCGGTGGAGGTGAGTCCGGTGGACTGGGTGAGCAGCCGGGCGATGCCGAAGTCCAGCACCTTCGCCCGGTCCCCGCCGTCCGCGATCATGACGTTCTCGGGCTTGATGTCCCGGTGGATGACGCCGCTGCGGTGCGCCGCGTCGAGCGCCTCGCAGACCTGCTCCATCCAGGCCAGCGCGCGCCCGTGGTCGGGCGAGCCGTCCTTGAGGATCGCGGACAGCGGCCGGCCGCGGACCACCTCCATCACCAGGTAGTGGGTCTCCCCGTCACCGTCGGCGACCCGGCCGTAGTCGTGCACCGTGACGATGTGCGGGTTGGAGAGGCCGCCGGCCACCTTGGCCTCGCGGACGAAGCGCCCGACGGCCTCCCGGTCGGCGGCGTGCTCGGCCAGCAGAAGCTTGACCGCGACCTCCCGCTCCAGCCACGTGTCGGTCGCCCGCCAGACCACGCCGAAGCCGCCCCTGCCCAGGAGGTCGTCCAAGCGGAAGCGACCGTCGAGCACCTCGCCCTTGTGCATGCCCTCCCCCAACTCGACCGCGCCCGTACGTCGTTCGCCGTCGGATGGGTCACCATAGCGGCGGGCGGGGACGAGCAGGTGAACGGGCAGGCCCTCAGGGCTTGGGCTTGGGCAGGCCGACCGGGTTGATCTCGGAGGTCTGCACCGCCTCGCTGTCCAGGCCCCAGCGCTTGAGCACCTGCCCGTACGTGCCGTTCCTGATCACCTCGTTGATCGCCCCGTTCAGCGCCTTGACCAGGCCGTTGTCCTTGTGGGTGGTCGCCGCGATCTTGCCGAGGACGTCCGCGCCGCCGCCCGAGTAGGTGCCGACCACCTCGGTCTGGCCGGTCTGCACGGCGTGGAAGGCCAGGCTGGGGTTGGGCCCGGTGTAGACGTCGATCCGGCCGGAGGAGAGCGCGAGGTAGTACTCGGTGCCGGAGAAGTACTTGATGTCGATCGGCTTGAGGCCGGCCCGGACGTTCTCCTCGCTCCAGGAGAGCAGCAGCTTCTCCTGGTTGGTGCCGGTGGCGACGCCGACGGTGCGGCCGGCCAGGTCCTTGGCGCCGGTGACCTTGAGGCCGCTGCCCTTCTTCGCCTCGAAGCCGAGCACGTCCAGCCGGTAGGTGGCGAAGTCGTACTTCTCCTTGCGCTCCTCGGTGACGGTGATGTTGGACAGGCCGGCGTCGTACTTGCCGCTGTCCAGGCCGACGAAGATGTTCTCCCAGGAGACCGGGTTGAACTCGACCTTGAGGCCGAGCACGTCGCCGATCAGCGAGGCGATGTCCGGCTCGACGCCGATGATCGTCTTGTCGTCGTCGGCGTAGAAGTCCAGCGGCGGGGTGGTGCCGATGGAGTCGACGACCTTCAGGGTGCCCCGCTTTCTGATCTCCTGCGGCACCAGCGCCGCGATCGCGTCGACCTCGGCGGTGGTCACCCGGTCCTGCTTGGCCGACAGGTTCACCACGGTGCCGTTCGGCGCGGTGCTGCCCTTGGCCGGGGCGAGGTCCGCCGCGGCGCCCGTGGCCCCGCTGCCGCAGCCGGCCAGGGTGAGGGCGGCGGCGAGCGCGGCGGCGGTCACGAGGGCGCGACGGGGTAGGGACATGGCGGAACTCCTGCTCGGCGAAAGGGGGTTCGGGGGATTTGCCGGATTTACAACACCTTGGCCAAGAAGGCCCGGGTGCGCTCGTGTCGCGGGCGGTCCAGGACCTCGGCGGGCGGGCCCTGCTCGACCACCACCCCGCCGTCCATGAAGACGACGGTGTCGGCGACCTCGCGGGCGAAGCCGATCTCATGGGTGACCACGATCATCGTGGTGCCGCTGCGGGCGAGGTCCTTGATGACGTCCAGCACCTCGCCGACCAGCTCCGGGTCGAGCGCCGACGTGGGCTCGTCGAAGAGCAGCACCTTGGGCTGCAGGGCCAGTGCCCGGGCGATGGCGACGCGCTGCTGCTGCCCGCCGGACAGTTGCCGGGGGTACGCGGCGGCCTTGTCGGCCAGCCCGACCCGCTCCAGCAGCGCCAGCGCCGTGGACCTGGCCTCGGCGCGGGGGCGGCCCAGCGCGGCGATCGGCGCCTCGACCAGGTTCTCCAGCACGGTCAGGTGCGGGAAGAGGTTGAAGTTCTGGAACACGAAGCCGATGCCGGTGCGCTGGCGCAGCACCTCGCGCTCCTTGAGCTCGTACAGCCGGTCGCCGGAGCGCCGGTAGCCGATCAGCTCGCCGTCGATCGCGACGTAGCCGCGGTCGAGCTTCTCCAGGTGGTTGATCGCCCGCAGCAGGGTGGACTTGCCGGAGCCGGACGGGCCGAGCACCACGGTGACCGAGCCGGCCGGGACGTCCAGGTCGACCCCGCGCAGGACCTCCAGCGGGCCGAAGCTCTTGTGCAGGCCGCGGACCTGCACCATCGGGGCGGTCTGCGGCTTCGTGAGCGTGGTCATGGACGTCCTCCGGAGGTACGGGCGGGCAGGCTCCGCGCGAAGGCCCGCAGGCGCTGCAGCGGGGTGGGCGGCGGGGTGCGCCGGGCACCCCGGGAGAAGTAGCGCTCGACGTAGTACTGGCCGATCGACAGCACGGTGGTCAGCACCACGTACCAGACGGTGGCGACCATCAGCAGCGGCACCACCCGGCCGGTCCGTGACGCCGCATCGCGGCCACCACGGCGCCGAGCTCGAAGCCCAGCACGGTGCCGTAGGCGGTGAGTTCGAGGGTTCGGCCGATCGCCTGGAGGATGGTGTCGGCGGTGAAGTAGAGCCGGAAGGTAGCCCAGTCCCATGCGCGGGTTCTGAGCTGCTTGTACTGAAGTGCGCAGGGGTGTGCGTTAGCTCGTTTGAGTGACTTCTGGTTGGCGACCCGCGCGGTGGCAGCATCGTCGCGTAGCGTCTGTCGCGCGATCTGGGACGCCGGGTTCGGTGCCAGCGCGCGGGGCTCCCTTGCCACCAGCGAGATGGTCTGGGACCTCTCCGTCGCCTCTGGCCGGACCCACTTGGCCAGCTCGTGAGGGAACCGGCCTCCCGGGACGGACCACGCACACGATGCGTGTCGCCCAGCGGGGTTGAGTACGCCGGGGACCAGTGCGCCCAAGACCGTTCGGGGCGTGCGGCTCATCGGAGGTCACTCCCGATCAGTCCACAGGAACGGTTGGTGGCCAGGTCGTGGAAGACCTGGACCGGCACGACGAGGGCGGCGGTCCCGACCGCCGAGCGCCACGGGTGCCGAGCGGGGACGGTCCGTAGGCCGTCCAGTTCGTCCCCGCCGAGAGCCGGGGCCGGCCGCGGCCCCGGCTCTCGGCGGGGACGACGGTGTTTGGGTACTGGCGGTCATTGGGAAACAGGCCCTTCGGTCAGGGGTGTTCGGGCGGGCTGATCTGCGACTGCGGGATGGCCGAGTCGGCGAGCCCCCACTTCTCGAGGATCCGCTGGTACGTCCCGTCCTTGATCAGCTGGTTGACCGCCGCCTGGAAGGCCGGGGTGAGCTTGGAGCCCTTCTTGAAGGCGAAGCCGACGTCCAGCCGGTGGAACTCGTTGAGGAAGCGGGTCCCGGCGGCCTCCTGCGCGGCCTGGTGGCGCAGGCCGTTGATGGTGGACATCTCGACGTCCACCCGGCCCTGCTGGAGGCTGGTCAGCAACGCGCCGCCCTCGCTGAACGCCTTGACCTCGTACGGCTTCTTCCCGGCGTCGGCGCAGACGCCCTTCTTGCCGTTGAGCGTGGTCTCGAAGGTGGTGCCGGCGCCGGTGCCGATGGTCAGCCCGCAGAGCTGGGTCAGGTCGCTGATCGGCTGGATCGCCGTGTTGTCCTTCTTCACCGCGAAGCCCTGGCCGTCGTCGATGTAGGTGACGAAGTCGATGGTCTTCAGACGGGCGGTGGTGACCCCGAAGTTGCCGGTGCCGACGTCGAACTTGCCGCTGTCCAGGGCGGGCAGGATGGTCTCGAAGGCGGCGTCCTCGCGCTGCACGGTCAGGCCGAGCAGCTTGGCCACCGCGTCGGTGAAGTCCACGTCCACCCCGACCGGCTTCTTGCCGGACTGGTCGGCGTAGAAGGCGCTGGGCGGGGCGCCGAAGGAGGAGCCGAACCTCAGTACACCGGAGGAGCGCACCTCCTCGGGCAGCAGGGCGGCGGCGGCCTCGGACCTGGCCAGGCCGGAGACGACGTCCTCGGTGGCGGCGGCGGACCCGCTCGCCCCCGCCGCGCCCGCGATCTTCGGGTCCGAACCGCACGCGGCCAGCGCCAGGAACGGCAGCAGGGCGGCGGCCGCGAGCAGGCGGCGGGAGGCGGTGGTGGTTCTCACGAGGGGCCTTTCAGTGGGTCGGGAGCAGGACCGGCAGGGGCTTCTCGAAGGGGAGCGGGCCGATGGTCATCGGGTCGGCGGTGACGTCGAACAGCGGGGTGTAGCCGGCGGCCAGGTAGAGGCCCTTGGCCTCGGGCTGGCGCGGGCCGGTGGTGAGGTACAACCGGCGGTACCCGGCGGCGGCCGCGGTCCGCTCCAGCTCGGCCAGCACCCGGCGGGCCAGGCCGCGGCGACGGTGCGCGATGGGCCCCTCCTGCCCGCTGGCGGGCAAGGAGGGAGGGTCCACATCCGCTTCAGCTCGGCGGTGTGCTCGTCGTACCGCTTGTACGCGCCGCCGGCCACCGGCTCGCCGTCCTCCAGCAGGAGCAGCAGCACGCCGTGCGGCTCGGCGAAGGCCTCATCCGGGTAGCGGGTCATCTCCTGGTGCGCGTCGGGGCCGTAGCGGCTGACGTACTCGTGGGTGAGCTCGCGCAGCAGCGGCTCGACCAGCGGGTCGTCCAGGGTGACCCGTCGGAACCCGCTGCCGCGCCCGTCGCTCACGCCTGCACCGCGATCAGCTGGTCGCGGTCGAAGGCGGCGGTGGTACGCGGGGCGGTCTCCGAACCGTCGCCGGTGGCGGCGATGCCGAGGAATTCGACGGGCATGGCGGAACCTTTCGGGTGAGCGGAGTCCGGTGGACTGCGGGTGGGCAGGCCGGAGGCGGCCGCGGCGGGGCGGCCGTCGGGCACGTGACGGTGAAGTGCGAGGGCGGGGAACTGCCGGAGTGCGGTGCGAAGTCGTCGGCGGCAGCGATGGCCTGACGCGTCGCCGGTCGGCGACGGCCACCGGCCCGTGACGGGGCGAACCGAGGGAGGGCCCCCCGCCGGGAGATCAGGCCGGACGTGCGGCCCGCTGCCGGGTCAGCCGCGACACGCCGCGGACCACACCCGACCGAAGTCGATGTGGTCGCGGGTGACCAGGGGCTGCTCGGCGTACATGGCCTCAAGTTGAGCAGTCGGCCGAGCGGTACGTCAACCACCCATCATTGCCGCACTGTTGCGATCTCCTGTCGCTTTTCCAACATGCTCCGACCGGCCCCGACCACGCCTTGGTCACCCTTGACAGCCGTCGATCGCGCATGCGTACGATCGACGCGGAGTGCAGTGCCAGGCGCCGGCCGTGTTGAGGGACGCGGGCCGACGCCAGAGACCCGCGTACGTGACCACCGCCGTACCCGTCCCCGCCCGCACTCCGCCCAGGAGCCGCCGCCATGGCCACCCCGCAGGACGTCCTGCCCGCCCCCGCCCGCTCCGAGAGCCCCGCCCCGCCGCCGGCCCCCGAGCCCGAGGCCCGGATCGTCGCCCGCCGCAAGCCCGGCCAGTGGGCCGCCGCCGCGGTCGCGCTGCTGCTGGCCGCGATGGCGGTCAACTCGGTGATCCGCAACAAGGCCTTCCAGTGGAGCGTGGTCGCCGACTGGTTCACCGCGCGGTCCGTGCTGAGCGGCCTCACCCTGACCCTCTGGCTGACCGCCGTCACCCTCGCCCTCGGCTTCGCCCTCGGCACCGTCCTCGCCACGATGCGGATGTCCGCCAACCCGGTGCTGCGCACCCTCAGCTGGGGCTACATCTGGATCTTCCGGTCCACCCCGCCACTGGTGCAGCTGCTGTTCTTCTTCAACATCGGCGCGCTCTACCCGACCCTCGGCCTCGGTATCCCCTTCGGCCCCGAGTTCGTCACCGTGAAGACCGTCAACCTGATCGGCCCCACCCTGACCGCCGTCATCGGCCTCACCCTGCTGGAGACCGCGTACGCCGCCGAGGTGATCCGCGGCGGCATCCTCTCCGTCGACCGCGGCCAGCTGGAGGCGGCGGCCGCGCTCGGGCTGGGCCGCCGGCGGGTGCTGCGCCGGATCGTGGTGCCGCAGGCGATGCGCTCGATCGTGCCGACCGCCGGGAACATGCTGATCGGCGCGCTCAAGGGCACCAGCATCGTCAGCGTGCTGGCCGTCTCCGACCTGCTCTACTCGGTGCAGCTGGTCTACCTGCAGTCCTACCGGGTCATCCCGATGCTGATGGTCGCCACCATCTGGTACCTGGTGGTCACCACCCTGCTGTCCATCGGGCAGTACTACGTCGAACGGCACTACGCCAGGGGAGCCACCCGGGACGGCCTGCCGCCCACCCCGCTCCAGCGCACCCGCGCGGCCTTCGTCAAGGTGGTGCGGGCATGACCGTGCTCGTGATCGTCGGCGCCGGACCGCGCGGCACCGGGCTGCTGGAGCGGATCGCCGCCAACGCCGCCGAACTCCTGCCCGCCGAGCGGCCGTTGGACGTCCACCTGGTCGACCCGTACCCGCCCGGCGCGGGCCGGATCTGGCGCCACGACCAGTCTCCGCTGCTGCGGATGAACTCGATGGCCGAGGACGTCACCATGTTCACCGACGAACGCGCCACCGTCGACGGCCCGGTCCGCCCCGGCCCCTCGTTGGCCGAATGGGCCCGGCGGCAGGGCGAGTTCGCGCCCTACCGGGAGGTCTCCGACCCGTCCGTACGGGCCGAGCTGCAAGACCTCGCGCCCACCGACTTCCCCACCCGGCGCGCCCAGAGCGCCTACCTGGACTGGGTGTTCCGCCGCGCCGTCGCCGACCTGCCGCCGCACATCACCGTCACCGTCCACCGGGACACCGCCCACCGGATCGACGGCCCGGCCGACGGCCCGCAGACCGTCCACCTCACCGACCGGACGCTCACCGCCGACCACGTCGTCCTCACCCTCGGCCACCTCGACTCCGCCCCGCACCCGCGCCACGCCGCCGACGCCGAGTTCGCCGCCCGGCACCGTCGCTTCCACCTCCCGCCCGCCTACTCCGCCGACGTCGAGGCCGAGTTGGCCGGGATCGCCCCCGGCGAGCAGGTGGTGGTGCGCGGCCTCGGCCTCGCCTCGGTCGACCTGGTCGCGCTGCTCACCGAGGGCCGCGGCGGCCGCTTCGAACCCGACGGCGACGGGCCCGGGCTGCGCTACCGCCCGTCCGGCCGCGAACCGGTACTCCACCTCGGCTCCCGGCGCGGCGTCCCGTACCACTCCAAGACCGAGTACCGGCTCCAGGGCCCGCCCGCCCCGCTCCCCCGGTACTTCGACGCGGCCGCCGTGGACGCCCTGCTCGCCACCGACCGGCCGCTCGAACTGCGGCGCGACGTCTGGCCGTTGATGGCCAAGGAGGTCGGTTTCGGGCACTACCACGAGCTGTTCCACGCCCACCCCGAGCGCACCGCCCTGCCCTGGCCCGAGTTCCTCGCCCGGTACGACCGGCACACCTGGTACTCCCCCGAACTCGCCGCCCTCGTCGCCGAGGCCGTCCCCGACCCGGCCGACCGGATCGACTTCGAACGGCTCGACCACCCGCTGGCCGGGCTCGAACTCGGCTCCGCCGAGGAGCTCCAGACCCACCTGCGCGACTACGTGACCGCCGACGCCGACCGGCGCCGCGACCCCGCGCACAGCGCCGACCTCGGCGCCTTCCTCGCCCTGCTCTCGCTGTTCGGCCAGCTCCCCCGGGTGCTCGCCGCCGGCCGGCTCACCGCCCGTTCGGTCGCCGAGGAGGTGGACGAGTGGTTCTTCGGCTACTTCAGCTTCCTCGCCTCCGGCCCGCCCGGCTTCCGGCTGCGCCAGCTGCTCGCCCTCTCCGAGGCCGGGGTGGTGCGCTTCCTCGGCGCCGGCGTGCGGGTCGAACGGGACGAGGCCACCGGCACCTGGCGGGCCTCCGGCACCACCGTGCCCGGCCACACCGTGACCGCCACCGCGCTGGTCGAAGGGTACCTGCCCAAGCACGCGCTGGCCCGCACCCTCGACCCGGTGCTGCGCCGACTGCACGGCGCCGGACGGGTGGTGGAGGAGGTGGTCAGCGACGAGGAGTACACCCACCGCTCCGGTCTGGTCACCATCGCCCCCGCCGACAGCCGGCTGCTCGACCCCGCCCTGGGCGGCGCCCCGCACCCCCGCCGCACCGCACTCGGCCCGCACACCAGCCTGCGCTCGGCGGCCGCCTTCGCCCGCCCGCGCACCAACGCGCCGGCCTTCCGGCAGAACGACGCCGCCGCCCGGGCGCTGCTGCGCGCGCTGGCCGCCCTGCCGGCCCCGGCGATGGCGGGCTGACGGCTCATGGCCCGAACATCTCCTCCACCAGGTCCTCGTCCGAGACGTGGTCCGGGGCCTCGAACACCAGGTCCACGAGACCCTTCAGGCCCATCCCCCGGTCGAACGCGTCGATGCAGGCCCGGGCCTCCTGGTCGGTGGCGAAGTCCCACACCCGCAGCCGCCGGACCAGCACCAGCGCCTCGATCGGGCTCATCCTCGGCGCCTTGCGGCGGTTCGGACCGCCGAGCCCCTTGCGGCCGGCCTGGGCCAGCTGCTGCTGGTAGCGGGCCAGGTCCTGCCAGACCTGGACGGTGCTCGGGTGGTGCTCGCCCAGGCTGCGGGCGAGGTCGGGCAGCAGCGCGTGCAGCTGGACCACGGCGCTCTGCAGGTCACCCCGGTTGGCCTGGTGGACGGCGAGGTCGTGCCGGGCCTTCAGCACCCGGCTGTCCTGCGGGCCCCAGGCCGCGGTCAGGTCCGGCAGCAGCTCGTGCAGCAGCCGGATCGCGGTGACGGTCGAGCCGCTCTCGCCGATGCACCACGCCAGGTGGTAGCGGGCGCCCAGGGTGTCCGGATCGGCCGGGCCGAGCGCCGAGGCCATGTCCGCCACCACGGTGGACAGCAGCCGGATCGCGCCGTCCAGGTCCCCGGCCCGGCTGAGGTACCAGGTGAAGTCCCGCCAGGTGCCCAGCGTGTCCCGGTCGGTCGCGCCGAGCGCGGTGACGCACTCCTGGGCGATCGCCTGCAGCTGGATCGCCGACTCGCCCGCCGTCGCCGCCCGGTAGGCGGCCGAGCGGCGCTCGCGCAGCCCGGCCCGTACGGCCTCCGCGGTCGGCGGGGCTGCGACCACCGGCGGGGTGGTGAGCGGGGACAGCACCGCCGACGCGGGCGGCGGCGTGCGCGGGGCCGCCGGCGGCACGGGCGGCGCGACCGGAGGTACGGGCGGGGGCGTGGTCGGCGCGGGCGGCACCACCGGGCCCACCGGAACCGGCGTCGGCACCGGATCCGGAGCCGGAGCAGACCGCTCCACCACCGTCGGCACCCCCGCGCCGGCCCCCGCGCCGCCGCCCTGCCACCCCGCCAGCTCCGCCAACCGCCGCTCGACCGTACGGGCGTCGGCCGGCCGGTCCGCCGGGTCCTTCGCCAGCAGCTCCGCGACCAGCCCGGCCACCTGCGGCGGCAGCCCGAACTGCGCCGGGTCCAGCGGCGCCGGCACCTCGTTCAGGTGCTGATACATCAGCACCGGCGTCGAGTCCCCGCCGAACGGCCGTGCCCCGGTGAAGAGTTCGACCAGCACGCAGCCCAGCGCGTAGAGGTCGGCCCGCCCGTCCACCCGGCCGCCGGTCCACCGCTCGGGCGCCATGTACGCCGGGCTGCCGACGATCGTCCCGGTGGTGGTCAGTCCGCCCGCCCCCGTGTCCAGCTGAGCGATCCCGAAGTCCAGCACCTTCAGGTGCCCGGCCTCGGTGATCATGACGTTGTCCGGCTTGATGTCCCGGTGCACCATGCCCGCGTCGTGCGCCGCCGCCAGCGCACCGCTGATCTGCTGCCCCCAGCGCAGGCTGAGCGCCGGCTCGGGCACCCCCGCCCGCAGCACCTCGGTCAGGGTGCGGCCGGTGAGCAGCTCCATCACCAGGAAGGTGACCTCCTGGCCGCCGAGCTCGCACTGCCCGAGGTCGTGCACCGTGACGATGTGCGGGTGCGAGAGGTTGCCGGCCGCGCAGGCCTCCCGGACGAACCGCAGCGCGGCCTTCGCCTGGTTGTCGCCGTGGTGCCCGATGACCTTGACCGCCACCGGCCGCCGCATCCGGCTGTCCTGGGCCCGCCACACCACCCCGAAACCGCCCTGCCCGAGCTTCTCCGTCAGCTCGTACCGGCCGTCGAGGACGTCACCGACTCGCACGCGCCCCTCCCCTCCCGTGATGACGCCCAGACTCTACCGACGGCCCTCCCGTTGCCGCGGCGCAGGTGGGAGGATGGGCGGCCGTGAGCCCCGCGACGGTGCGGCGGTTCGTCCCAGCAGAACCCGAGGAGCGCAGTCATGGCCAAGCAGGCCCCGCAGAGCGACCCGGTGCAGGACGCCCCCGAGGTGTCCGCGCCCCAGCACGCGGCCGCCGGTCTGCCCGCCGTCGGCCACAGCCTGCGGATGGCCGCCGAGCAGATGGGTGCCCGCCGCACCCTCGCCACCCTGCTCAAGGTCAACCAGCCGGACGGCTTCGACTGCCCCGGCTGCGCCTGGCCCGAGCCGGACAAGACGCACACCGCCGAGTTCTGCGAGAACGGCGCCAAGGCCGTCGCCGAGGAGGCCACCGAGCGCCGGATACGGGCCGAGTTCTTCGCCGCCCACCCGGTCGCCGACCTCGCCGAGCGTTCCGGCTACTGGCTGGGCCAGCAGGGCCGGCTCACCCAGCCGATGCTGCTCGACGAGGGCGCCACCCACTACACCCCGGTCTCCTGGGACGACGCCTTCGCGCTGATCGCGGAGGAGCTGCGCGCCCTGGACACCCCGGACGGCGCCGCCTTCTACACCTCCGGCCGCACCAGCAACGAGGCCGCCTTCGCCTACCAGCTGTTCGCCCGCCGCCTGGGCACCAACAACCTGCCGGACTGCTCCAACATGTGCCACGAGTCGTCCGGTTCGGCGCTCACCGAGACGCTCGGCGTCGGCAAGGGCAGCGTCAGCCTCAAGGACCTCTACCAGGCCGACCTGATCATCGTGGCCGGCCAGAACCCGGGCACCAACCACCCCCGGATGCTCTCCGCCCTGGAGCGCGCCAAGCGGGCCGGCGCCACCGTCGTCAGCGTGAACCCGCTGCCGGAGGCGGGCCTGGAGCGGTTCAAGAACCCGCAGCACGCGCGCGGCCTGGTCGGCCAGGGCACCAAGCTGACCGATCTCTTCCTGCAGATCCGCCCCGGCGGGGACCTCGCGCTGTTCCGCGCGCTCAACCGGATCATCCTGGAGCAGGACGGCGTCGACCGCGCCTTCGTCGCCGAACACTGCCACGGCTACGAGGAGTTCGAGGCGCAGGCGGGCAAGACCGAGCGGGCGGACGTCCTCGCCGCGACCGGCCTGCCCTGGGAGCAGATCGAGGAGCTCGGCCGGCTGGTGCTGGCCTCGAAGAAGGTCATCGTCTGCTGGGCGATGGGCCTCACCCAGCACAAGCACGCCGTGCCGACCATCCGCGAGGTGGTCAACTTCCTGCTGCTGCGCGGCAACGTCGGCCGCCCCGGCGCCGGGGTCTGCCCGGTGCGCGGGCACAGCAACGTCCAGGGCGACCGGACGATGGGCATCTTCGAGCGGCCGTCGACGGCCTTCCTCGACTCCCTGGGCAAGGAGTTCGGCTTCGAGCCGCCGCGTGAGCACGGCTACGACTCGGTGGACACCATCCGGGCGATGCGCGACGGCAAGGTCAAGGTGTTCTTCGCGATGGGCGGCAACTTCGTCGCGGCCACCCCGGACACAGAGGTCACCGAGGCCGCGATCCGGCGCTGCCGGCTGACCGTCCACGTCTCCACCAAGCTCAACCGCTCGCACGTGGTCACCGGCGCCCGCGCCCTGATCCTGCCCACCCTCGGCCGCACCGACCGGGACGTCACCGCGCACGGCGCCCAGTTCGTCAGCGTCGAGGACTCGATGGGCCAGGTCCACGCCTCCCGCGGCGGCCTGCGCCCGCCGGCCCCCGGCCTGCTCTCCGAGACCGCGATCATCTGCCGCCTCGCCCGGACCGCCCTCGGGCCGCAGGACACCGTGCCGTGGGAGGACTTCGGGTCCGACTACGACAGCCTGCGCGCCCGGATCGCCCGGGTCGTGCCCGGCTTCGAGGACTACAACGAGAAGGTCCGCCGCCCCGGCGGCTTCACCCTCCCGCACGGCCCGCGCGACTCCCGCACCTTCCCCACCGCGACCGGCAAGGCCAACTTCACGGTCAACCCGCTGGTCGCCCCCGAGATCCCGGCGGGCCGCCTGCTGCTGCAGACCCTGCGCTCCCACGACCAGTACAACACCACGGTCTACGGCCTCGACGACCGCTACCGCGGCATCAAGGGCGGCCGCCGCGTGGTGCTGGTGAACCCCGCCGACGCCGCCGAACTCGGCCTGGTCGAGGGCCGGTACGTCGACCTGGTCAGCGAGTGGACCGACGGCACCGAACGCCGCGCCCCCCACTTCCGCGTGGTCCACTACCCGGTGGCCCGGGCCGGCGCCGCCGCCTACTACCCCGAGACCAACGTGCTGGTTCCGCTGGACTCCACCGCCGACATCAGCAACACCCCCACATCCAAGGCCGTCGTCATCCGCTTCGAGCCCGACTCGGGCGCGGCCGAGTAGCCACCGCACGGAGGCCGCCCCACGTCACCGGACGTGGGGCGGCCTCCGTGGTACCGCGTCAGTGCAGCAGACCGCCCAGCGGCAGGGTCGCCGTGGCGCTGCCGGGGGCCGAGGCGCCGGCCGAGCCGGTGGTGCTCGGGGAGCCCGGGCCCGTCGGAGTCTGGGTGGGAGTGCCGGTCGGGGTCCCGGTGGGCGTCTGGGTCGGCGTACCGGTCGGGGTGCCCGTGGGCGTCTGCGTCGGGGTCTGGGTCGGGGTGCCGCTGCCGGACGGCGTGCCCGGGTCGCTCGGAGTGCCGGAGCCGGTGGGCGTGCCCGGGCCCGACGGGGTGCCGGTGCCGGAGGGCGTCCCGCTCGGCGTCCCCGGGGTGGCCGGCTGCTGGGTCGCCGGGCTGCCCGGTGCGGGCGTGGGCGTGACCTGGTTGGCCGGGCTGGGCGCGATCGGGGTGACGGAGTCCCAGCCCTTCGGCAGGTCGGGCACCTTCCAGGCGCCGCCGGCGTCGTCCGCCGCGCCGTCCGGGTCGGGCCGGACGGCGCCGAGGATCGGCATCGAGCCGATCGGGGAGACCTTGATGAACGCCCCCGGCCGCGGGGCCTGGACGATCAGCCCGCCGCCGATGTACATCGCGACGTGCGAGGCGTCCTGGAAGTAGATCACCAGGTCGCCCGGCCGCAGCTGGTTCAGCGGGACGTGCGGCAGCTGCGCCCACTGCTCCTGGCTGGTGCGCGGGATCGGCTTGCCGGCGTGCAGCCAGGCCTGCGAGGTGAGGCCTGAGCAGTCGTAGGAGTCCGGGCCGATGCCGCCCCACAGGTACGGCTTCCCCAGCTGCGCCAGCGCGAAGACCACCGACGCGCGCCCGGCCAGCGAGGGGGTGCGCTCGCCCTTGCCGAGGACGCCGGAGGCGAGGAAGGCGAGCTGGGCCTCGTCGGCCTTGGCCTTCTCCACCTGCTCCAGCTCGGTGCGCTGCGCACCGGTCAGCGAGGCGACCAGCTGTTCGACCGAGGCGAGGTCGGCCGCGACCTTGGCCTTGGCGGCGTCCTGCTGGGCGACCAGCGCCTGGGAGGTCTTGAGCGCCTCCTCGGTCTGCTTCTTCAGCCCGTCGAGCGCCTGCCGGTCGGCCTTCAGCTTGTCCAGGAACTCGGACTGCGAGCGGCTGGCCGCCGCCAGCAGCTCGGCGATGGTGACCGCCTCGTACGGGTCCTTGGAGAGCAGCAGTTCGGCGTACGCGGAGGCGGCGCCGTTGCGGTACTGGGCGGCGGCGAGCTGGGCGGCGATGTCCGTCCCGGTGTCGACCTGCTTCTGCTGCCGGTCCAGCTTGCCCTGGAGGTCGGTGAGCGCGGCCTGCTGCTCGGCCACCTTGGCGACCGACCCGTTGTACTGCTCGGTCGCGGCCTCGGCGCTCTGGTAGAGCCCGTGCAGCTGGTCGAGCAGCGGCCCGAGGGTGGCCTTGGCCTCGGCCAGCGGGTCCGCGCCCGGGGCCACCGCGACGCCCGTTCCCGGGTCGGGCGCGGCGTAGGCGGCCTGGGCGGCCGCCGGCAGGGCGAGCGCGGCGGCCGCGAGGACGGCTCCGCAGCGCAGGGCCGCCCGTACCCAGGGGCGTACGCCCGTCGACTCCGTGCGCTGTGCAGCCCCGCCCATGGGTGGTCCTCCCCGCCCGATTGCCCCTGCCCTGCCCCCGGTCCAGCCGGATCCCGCCGATCCTCCCACGGGTTACTCACCGGAAACAGGGCGCACGCGGACCTGGAGGTTAATTCTCGATTTGATCTGTGAGACAGCTCTCAGCAAAAGCGGGCGAACCCGGACGTTCTTCGCTAAGGTCCAGCTCAGCGCGGTCCAGGTCACCCTTCCGAAAGCTGCCGGACATCGTCAGGCCACCAGCGGAACCACGATTCCCGGCTCAGTTCACCTTCCGTTTACCAAACCGACCTACGGTCGCGACGTCACCAACGTCCGTGCGACAACTACGACGATTGTTTGGGTATGGAACACATCTCGTTCCTGGTTGCCGTTGTGATCATCACAGCGCTCGCCTTCGACTTCACCAACGGGTTCCACGACACCGCCAACGCGGCCGCCACCGCGATCGCGACCGGGGCCCTTCGTCCGAAGGTCGCGGTCACCATCGCGGCCCTGCTCAACTTCGCGGGTGCGTTCCTGTCCGTGAAGGTCGCCACCACCATCTCCGGCGGCATCGTCAACGAGAAGGCCGGCGTTCATCCCGAGATCATCTTCGCCGCACTGGCCGGCGCGATCCTCTGGAACCTGCTGACCTGGCTGCGCGGCCTGCCGTCCAGCTCCTCGCACGCCCTGTACGGCGGCCTGATCGGCGCCACGATCGTCGGCGTCGGCATGAACGGCGTCAACTTCGACACCGTGATCACCAAGATCATCATCCCGGCAGTCGCCTCCCCCGTCGTCGCCGGTCTCGCCTCCTGGGGCGCCACCAAGCTGGCGTACGCGATCACCCGCAAGGGCAACGCCGCGGCCACGGACAAGGGCTTCAAGACCGGCCAGGTCTTCTCCTCCTCGCTGATCTCGCTCGCGCACGGCACCAACGACGCCCAGAAGACGATGGGCATCATCACCCTGACCCTGGTCTCGGTCGGCGCCCTGCCGCACGGCGCGCTGCCCCCCACCTGGGTGATCGTCTCGGCCGGCGCCGCCATCGCGCTCGGCACCTACATGGGCGGCTGGCGGATCATCCGCTCGATGGGCAAGGGCCTCGCCGACATCAAGCCGCTGCAGGGCTTCGCCTCGGAGTCGGCCGTCTCGACCGTCATCCTGACCTCCTCGCACATGGGCTTCGGCCTCTCCACCACCCAGGTCTGCACGGGCGGCATCATGGGCGCCGGCCTCGGCAGCCCGAAGCCGGAGCTGCGCTGGAGCCTGGTCCGCCGCATGGTCTACACCTGGGGCCTGACCTTGCCGGCCGCGGCCGTGGTCTCCGGCGGCGCGGCCGCGCTGGCCCGGCAGGGCACCTGGGGCGTCGCCGTGGTCGGCGCCGCGCTGGTGGCCGGTTCGGGCGCGATGTGGATGATCTCCCGCCGCCAGCCGGTCAGCGCGGACAACGTCAACGACATCGCCGAGGTCACCCCGGTCGAGGTCGCCGCCACCTCGGCGAACGCCGCCCCCACCCCCGCCTCGACCACGGTCGCGGCCTGAGCGCCGCAGGCCCAGGGCGTGTCTTGAGGGTCCTTGCCGGGTCCGCGACGCCGGTGCACGCACCTCGCCGCGTTGTCGTCGGTCGCCAATGCTCCGCAGTGGCTCCCTCCTCCGCCTTGCGATGCACGCACCCCAACGCCGCGGCCTGATCCGACAAAACCCACAAGACACGTCCTCGGAGCACTCACCATGCACATCAAGTGGACCGCCCTGGCCCAGACCGCCGGCATCAGCTTCGGCGTCACCGTCGCCGTGGTCGCCGTCTTCGCCCTCGGCATCCTGGCGCTGTCCCGCCGCGAGGCCGCGCTGGGCGCCCGCGAGGGTGGCCGGGCCTCCGGCGGCGCCCAGCCCGTCCTGCTGGCCGGCGCGTACGCCTGCTTCGCCGTCTGCGCGGCGGCCGTGCTCTACGGCTTGATGCTGATCGCCGCGCCGTAGTCCTTCCGGAACGCCGAACGGGCCGGGGAGTGTCGATCACTCCCCGGCCCGTTCTCGCGCGTCCCCGACTCGCCGGTCAGTTCTCCTGGGTGGTCTTCAGCGCGGTCTCCCGGATGAACAGCACCGTGACGAAGGACAGCGCCGCGAACGGGGCGGCCCACAGGAAGACGGTGCCGATGCCGTGGCCGAAGGCGTCCGTCACCAGCGGGACGATCGGGGCCGGCAGCTTGGCCAGGTCCGGGATGCCGCCGCCGGCCGCCCCGTGCCCGGCCGGGATGTGCGCCGCGGCCAGGTTCGCCGCCAGGTAGTCGCCGACCTTGGTGCTCAGCAGCGCGCCGAGCGCGGAGACGCCCATCGCCCCGCCCATGGTGCGGAAGAAGGTGACCACGGAGCTGGCCGCGCCGAGCTCGTGCCGGGGCACCGTGTTCTGCACCGCGAGCACCAGGTTCTGGCTGGTCAGGCCGAGGCCGACGCCGGTGATCGCCATGTAGACCGAGAGCAGCCCGTAGTTGGTGTCGACCCTGGCGGTGCCGAGCAGGCCGAAGCCGATCGCCAGCAGCGCGGTGCCCGAGACCAGGTAGGCCTTCCACTTGCCGTACTTGGTGATCAGCCGGCCGGCCACGGCGGAGGAGACCGCCAGGCCGATGATCATCGGCAGGGTCATCAGGCCGGCCATGGTCGGGGACTTGGCCCGGGCCAGCTGGAAGTACTGGCTGAGGAAGGTGGTCGCGCCGTACATCCCGACGCCGACCAGCACGCTGGCGATCGCGGCCAGGGTGACGGTGCGGTACCTGAAGAGGTCCGGCGGGATGATCGGCTCGGCGGCGCGGCGCTCGACCACGATCGCCAGGGCGCCCAGCAGCAGGCCGCCGCCGACCATGGCCACGGTCTGCCAGGACAGCCAGGCGTAGTTCTTGCCGGCCAGCGTGATCCAGATCATCAGCAGGCTGACGGCGCCGGTGATGACCAGCGCGCCCAGGTAGTCGATCTTCGCCGGGCGCTTGACCACCGGCAGCTTCAGGGTGCGCTGCACCACCAGGATCGCGGCCAGCGCGAACGGGATGCCGACGTAGAAGCACCAGCGCCAGCCCAGCCAGGAGGTGTCCACGATGACGCCGCCGATCAGCGGGCCGCCGATGGTGGCGAGGGCGAAGACCGCGCCGAAGTAGCCGCTGTAGCGGCCGCGCTCGCGCGGCGGGACCATCGCGGCCAGGCAGATCTGGCCGAGCGCGACCACGCCGCCGGCGCCGATGCCCTGCAGGGCGCGGCAGGCGATCAGCTCGCCGGTGTTCTGCGAGAGGCCGGCCAGCGCGGAGGTGGCGATGTAGATCAGCAGGGCGATCTGCAGCAGCAGCTTCTTGCTGGCGAGGTCGGAGAGCTTGCCCCAGATCGGGGTGGAGGCGGTCAGGGTGAGCAGGGCCGCGGTGATCACCCAGGTGTAGGCGGACTGGCCGCCGTGCAGGTCGGCGAGGATGTGCGGCAGGGCGTTGGAGACGACGGTCGACGAGAGCACGGCCACGAACAGGCCGAGCAGAAGGCCGGACAGTGCCTCCATCACCTGCCGGTGGGTCATCGGTCGGTCGTCGACGGCGGCTCCGGCTGCCGCCTCGGCTGTGACGGTCATCTGAGTCCTTCGCTGGGAGCGGTGGGGATGCGCGGGCAGGAAAATTCGTTGCCTTAAGCAACCATAGGGTAGATGGTTGACTAAGGCAACTTTCTTCAAGCCGAAGCAAAGCCCCCGGGCGGGGCCCGATCACTCCGCGGGCGGCTCCCCCAGCACGTCGTTGAAGCGGTGCAGCAGCTCGGCGAAACGGGCCACATCCTCCTGCGACCAGCCGCCCATCACCTCGCGCACCCGCCGCATCCGCACGTCGTACGCGGCCAGATAGCGCTCGCGCCCGTCCTCGGTCAGCGAGACCAGCGCGGCCCGGCGGTCCTGCGGGTCCACCTCCCGGGCGACCAGGCCGAGCTCCTCCAGCGCGCGGATCTGTCGGCTCACCGTGGGCTTGCCGACCGCGAAGTGCACGCCGACGTCCGTCACCCGCACCCGCCCGGCCTGCTCGATGTAGGCGAGCATGCTGTACCCCAGGCCCTCCAGCTCGGGGCGCACCCGGCGTGAGAGTTCCGCCACTCTGGCGCGGCCCCGCCGGAACATCAGCCCGACCTCGCGCTCCACCGCCACCAGGGCTTCCTCGTCCGTCACGGCGCCAGTATCGCCCAGCGGCGGTGGCCGGAAAGCGGTACGGGAGTTGAGACGAGCCAACTAGTTCATGGTATTAAGTATCCGATTTCTTCCGATACGCAAGGAGATGTGGATGGCCGCCCCGGGGCAGGGTTTCGTCGCGGAACTGAAGGGCGCGGTCACACCGCGTGCGGCACTGCTCGTGATCGGCGTGCTGCTGCTGCAGCTCGGCTTCATCACCTCGTACGTCGGGGCGCTGCACCACCCGGCCCCGCACAAGCTGTCGATCGCGGTGGTCGCCCCGCCGCAGGTCACGCCCAAGCTGGTGGCGGCCCTGGAGTCGGTGCCGGCCGAGGCCGTCAAGCCCGTCACCGCGCCGGACGCCGAGACGGCGACCCAGCAGATCAAGGACCAGAAGATCTACGCCGCGCTGGTCGTGAACCCGACCGGCACCGAGGACACCCTGCTGGTCGGCGGCGCCCGCGGCACCTCCGCCGCCAAGGCCGCCGAGACCGTCACCACCGCACTGGACAAGGCCCAGGGCCGTACGGTCAAGGTCGAGGACGTCGTGCCGCTGGCCAAGGGCGACACCAACGGCCTCTCCGCCTTCTACCTGGTCATCGGCTGGTGCGTCGGCGGCTACCTGGTCGCCTCGATCCTCGGCATCAGCGCCGGCTCCAAGCCGGCCAACGTCCACCGCCTGCTGATCCGCCTCGGCGCCCTGGCGCTGTACTCGGTCGGCGCCGGCCTCGGCGGCACGATCATCGCCGGGCCGGTCCTGGACGCGCTGCCCGGCTCGGTCCTGGCCCTGACCGGCATCGGCGCCCTGGTGGTGTTCACGGTCGGCGCGTTCACCATGGCGCTGCAGTGCCTGTTCGACGTCATCGGCATCGGCATCGCGGTGCTGGTCTTCGTGGTGCTGGGCAACCCGAGCGCCGGCGGTGTCTACCCGGCCCCGATGATGCCGCAGTTCTGGCGGGCGATCGGCTCGCTGATCCCCAACGGCGCCGGCACCAGCGCCACCAAGTCCATCGCCTACTTCGGCTCCACCAACCTGGGGATGCCGATCCTGGTCCTGGTGATCTGGGCGCTGGTCGGCATCGGCGTCGCCTACCTGGCCGTGCTGCGCGGCCCGCGCTCCGGCGGCCGCGAGATCGTCGCCGAGCCCGCGCAGGCCTGAGCCCCCCGGCCTCGAAGCACCGCTGACCTCGGGCCTGTCCGACGGACCCTCGCCGGGCAGGCCCGAGTGTCGGCCGGGGGCTCCTCCGGGTTCCGGGAGCGCCGGCCTCAGCCGCCCGCGAGCGACCCCGGGTCGGCGACGATGGCCCGCACCACGCCGACCGCCGCGCCCAGCAGCGGCCCGCGCCGCCCGAGCGTGGAGACCGTCAGCCGGTCCTGCGCCCAGGGCCGCACCGTGACCCGGGCGGCCAGCTCGCGGCGCATCGCCGGCAGCAGCCAGGGCGCCAGCCGGGCGTAGCCGCCGCCCAGCACCACCTCGGCCGGATCCAGCAGGTTGACCGCCCCGGCCGCCGCGATGCCGAGCGCCGAGCCGGCCCCGGCCAGCGCCGCCTGGGCCGGCTCGTCCCCGGCGCCGGCGCGTTCGGCCAGCAGGGTCACCCAGTCGCCGCGCGCACCGGTCAGCCCGGCCGCCCGCAGCACCGCCGCCTCGCCCGCGTACTGCTCCAGGCAGCCGTGCGCCCCGCAGGCGCAGCGCGGCCCCTCCGGGTGGACGGGGACGTGGCCGAACTCGCCCGCGTAGCCGCGCGCGCCGCGCAGCAGCCGGCCGCCGACCACGATCGCCGCGCCGACCCCGGCCTCGGCGGAGACGTAGAGGAAGTCCTCCGGGCCCTCGTCCAGCCACCGTTCGGCCAGTCCGCCGAGGTTGGCCTCGTTGTCCGCCTGCACCGGCAGTTCGGCCAGGCGGTCCCCGGCGCTGCGCAGCGCCGGGCGCAGTTCGGGGGCCAGCGGGACGTCCTGCCAGCCGAGGTTGGCGGCCCGCTGGAGCACCCCGCTGGCGCCGACCAGTCCGGGCACGGCCAGGGTCAGTCCGGCCGGGCGCAGGCCCGACTCGGCGACGGCGGATCGCACCAGCCGGGCGAGGTCGGCCATCACGGCGGCGGGCTGCCGGCCGCGGTTGACGACTTCCTGGCGCCGCCAGGCACGGACCTCCCCGCGCAGGTCGACCACGCAGGCGCCCAGGTGCCGGACGCCGATCTCGGCGCCGAGGCCGCCGGGCCCGAGCGGGTTGAGCCCGAGCGCGGTGCCGGGGCGGCCGACCTTGCCGCTCGGCGCGGCGGGGCCCTCCTCGATGACCAGACCGGCGGAGATCAGCTGTTCTGCGAGCGAGGAGACCGCGGCCCTGGTCAGCCCGGTCTCGGTGGCCACCTCGGCGCGCGAGCGCGGGCCGCGCGCGATCACCCCGAGCACCAGGGCCAGGTTGGCCCGGCGCATCCCCTGCTGGCTGGCGGGCCCGGTCCGGACGCCGTCCGGCTCGCCGCGCATAACTCTCACCTCACGGTCTTACGAGACATCCCGTGGCATCTCGGGTGCAGCGTAACCCGGCCGCGCCCGCTCGGCGGGACCGGTGAAGACCCACCGCCGTACCGCCCAGAAGCGGAACAGCATCGCGACGAAGGTCCCGACGACCATCCCGCTGAGGAAGTCGGCGAACTCCTGGGTGAGCGGGTCGACGTACGGCTCGCGCAGGTCCAGGGCGTACCGGGAGAGCGCCAGCGGAACGTCGTTGACGCCGATCGCCACCGCGCTGACCAGGAAGAACAGCAGGGCCTCCCGCCCGTGTCCGTCGGTGCGGAAGGCCCAGCGCCGGTTGAGCACGTAGGAGACGACGGTGGCGATCACCGTCGCCACCGTCAGCGCGACCACCGGCTTGTGCTCCAGGACGGTGAACTTGAGCCCGACGTCGATCACCGCGGTGAGCACGAAGCAGCCGCCGCCGACCACCAGGAACTTCACCAGCCGGCTGTGCCGCACCAGGAGCGGGCGCAGCCGGGCCGGCACCCGGGCCAGGACGCGCTGCGTGGGGGACGGCATCTCCGCAGTGTGGCACGCGGAGCTGCCGTCGGCCCCGGCGTGCGCTACGCCGCGGCGGCGACCAGCACCTCGGCCGGCTCCAGGGCCAGCTTCAGCACCTCCCGCACGTCCGACACCGGGTGGACGGTGAGCCGCTCCAGCACCTCGGCCGGGACGTCGTCCAGGTCGGCCTCGTTGCGCTTGGGGATGATCACCGTGGTGACCCCGGCCCGGTCGGCGGCGAGCAGCTTCTGCTTCACCCCGCCGATCGGCAGCACCCGCCCGGTCAGCGACACCTCGCCCGTCATCGCTACGTCGGTGCGCACCTTGCGGCCGGAGAGCAGCGAGGCCAGCGCCGTGGTCATGGTGATGCCGGCGCTCGGCCCGTCCTTGGGGACGGCCCCGGCCGGGACGTGCAGGTGGACGCCTCGGTCGCGCAGCGAGGTGACCGGCAGTTCCAGCTCGGCCCCGCGCGAGCGCAGGAAGGAGAGCGCGATGTGCGCGGACTCCTTCATCACGTCGCCCAGCTGCCCGGTCAGCGTCAGCCCGGTGCCGCCGGTCTCGGCGTCGGCCAGCGAGGCCTCGATGTAGAGGACGTCGCCGCCGGCGCCGGTGACCGCGAGGCCGGTGGCCACGCCGGGGACGGCGGTGCGTCGCTCGGCGGGCTCCTGGGCGGACTCCGGCACGTGGTGCGGCCGGCCGATCAGGGCGCGCAGGTCCTGCGCGCCGACCGTGGCGGGCAGCTCGCGCTCGCCCAGCTCGGCCTGTGCGGCGATCTTGCGCAGCACCCTGGCGATCGAGCGCTCCAGGGTGCGCACGCCCGCCTCCCGGGTGTACTCCCCGGCGAGCCTGCGCAGCGCCTCCTCGTCCACGCTGACCTGCCCGTCGCCGAGGCCGGCCTTCTCCAGCTGGCGCGGGAGCAGGTGGTCGCGGGCGATGACGACCTTCTCGTCCTCGGTGTAGCCGTCGAGCCGGACCAGCTCCATCCGGTCGAGCAGCGGCTCGGGGATGGCCTCCAGCACGTTGGCGGTGGCGAGGAAGACGACGTCGGACAGGTCGAGCTCGACCTCCAGGTAGTGGTCCCGGAAGGTGTGGTTCTGCGCCGGGTCCAGCACCTCCAGCAGGGCGGCGGCCGGGTCGCCCCGGTAGTCGGAGCCGACCTTGTCGATCTCGTCGAGCAGGACGACCGGGTTCATCGAGCCGGCCTCCTTGATCGCCCGCACCAGCCGGCCGGGCAGCGCGCCGACGTAGGTGCGCCGGTGGCCGCGGATCTCGGCCTCGTCCCGGACGCCGCCGAGCGCGACCCGGACGAACTTGCGGCCCATGGCGCGGGCCACCGATTCCCCGAGCGACGTCTTTCCGACCCCGGGGGGCCCGACCAGGGCCAGCACCGCGCCTCCCCGGCGGCCGCCGACCAGCCCGAGCCCCTGGTCGGCGCGGCGCTTGCGGACGGCCAGGTACTCGACGATCCGGTCCTTGACGTCGGTCAGCCCGGCGTGGTCGGCGTCCAGCACGGCGCGGGCGCCGGAGATGTCGTACGCGTCCTCGGTGCGCTCGTTCCAGGGCAGCTCCAGGACGGTGTCCAGCCAGGTGCGGATCCACGAGCCCTCGGGGGACTGGTCGGACGCGCGCTCCAGCTTGTCCACCTCCTTGAGCGCGGCCTCCCGCACCTTCGCGGGCAGGTCGGCGGCCTCGACCCGGGCGCGGTAGTCGCCCTCCTCGTCGGCCGGGTCGCCGTTCAGCTCGGCGAGCTCCTTGCGGACGGCCTCCAGCTGGCGGCGGAGCAGGAACTCCTTCTGCTGCTTGGCCACGCCCTCCTCGACGTCCTTGCGGATGGTGTCGTTGACCTCCTCCTCGGCGAGGTGGTCGCGCAGCAGGGTCAGCGCGTACTCCAGGCGGGCGACCTGGTCGGCCTCCAGCAGCACCTTGAGCTTCTGCTCGGCGGTGACGAAGGGCGCGTAGCCGATGTTGTCGGCGAGTTCGCCGACGCCCTCGATCTGGGCCACCCGGTCGACGATCTGCCAGGCGCCGCGCTTGCGCAGCCACTGGGTGGACAGCGCCTTGTACTCCTTGACGAGCTCGGCGGCCCGCCCGGCCACCGGCGTGCCGACCGAGGACTCCCGGAACGGCGTGGTCTCCACCCAGAGGGCGGCGCCGGGGCCGGTGGTGCCGACCCCGATCCGGACCCGGCGCACGGCGCGCACCAGCGCCACCGGCTGCCCGGCGGTGTCGGGGCCGTCCGCCAGGCGGCCGACCTGCTCCACGGTGGCCAGCGTGCCGACCGCCGCGTACGAGCCGTCCACCCGCGGGACCAGCAGGACCTGCGGCTTGCCGGAGCCGGTGGCCGCGGCGCGGGCGGCCTCGACGGCGGCGCGCACCTCGGTGTCCTTCAGGTCCAGCGGGACGACCATGCCCGGGAGCACGACCTCGTCGTCGAGCGGCAGTACGGGCAGGGTGAGCGGAGTGGACGTCGAAGCCATGATCTCTCCCCAGTCAGCGAACTTGAGTCGACCTGACTAAGGCCTGGCGCCCACCGAATGTTCCCGGCGCCTTGTTCGCCATGAGCGAACAGGGAGACCACGGGACGACCCGGCGGACGGCACCGTCAAAAGCGCGGGGAAAGGTCAGCCGGACGGGGCGGCCGGTCGGTCAGCGCGCCGCGGCGGACGGCCGTGCGGCGGCGTGCACCGCGGCGGGGGCCGACCCGGCCGCCGGGACCGTCGCCGAGCGCCGGCGCGGCCGGGGCCGGCGCCGCTCGGCCCCGCGCAGCCAGCGCCACAGCGCCACTCCGGCGAGCACCGCGGCCGGGTGCCCCACGGCCGTGACCACGTCCTTCTCGGTGGCGATCTGCTGGGCGATCATCAGCCCGGCGCCGCCCAGCGCCAGCAGCCGCCCGCGCCGGGGCAGCAGCCCGGCCACCGCACCCAGGCAGGCGAGCACGCCGTAGCTGACCCCGATGTCCAGGTAGTCCATCGCCTCGGGCGCCATCCGCCCGGTCTCCACCGCGGTGATCACCACACCCTGGGAGAGCAGCGTCGCGGACACGTGCCCGATCGCGAACACCGCCGCCGCCCGGGCCGGTCCGACCCTGCGCTCCAGCGGCGCGAGGGTGAAGGCGAAGCCCCACAGGTACGGCATCCACACGTTCCCGGCGACCCAGAACCCACTCAGCACAAGAGCGCGCAAAGGATGCTGGAGCAGGTTGTGGCCGTCCGAACTGGAGGCCTCCTGCAGCCGCTGGACGAGTTCCGGATCGGCGAGCGTGGCGAAGGTCGTGGTGGCGCCCACCACGGCGAGATATCCGAGCGTGAAGGGGTTGCGCCGAGGTGTCGGAACCCGTTCCAGCAGCCACTCGAAGACACCGGTGCGCAGCCCGTGGCGGAGCATTCCGTACGGCACCCGCGCGGCCACGCTCCCGCCGGCGTCGCGCCGCAGTCCAGCCATGCCGCCTCCGCTCCACGCCCGCAGCCATCGGTCCTCGCCGCAGCCCAACGTACCGGCGCGGGGCCCTGATTCCACCCGGCGGAGCGTTGTCGTGGCCACGGTACGTCGAGGTTCTGAGAGGCACCTGAGAAAAGCCCGTGAAGACCGTTACCCCGGGGACCGGCCGGATTACCGGTATAGGTCCAGACCTTCTTCCGATTGACGCGTCAGTAGGGCCTCTGACCGGCGACTTGGCGTCAACTGGACTGCATACGTACCGTTACGCAGTGAAAATTCGCCGGGTAAGGTATCGGCCCGTGCCCACTCGTGCAGTGGGTCCGCGGGCGGCCGAACGGCCGCCCCACGGGCCGGAAACGTCCGGTCCACCTGCCGGAAAGCATCCGCTGTCCGTACGCTGCGATGTGCGCGGGAGACGTGGACGGGGAACCACCCGTCCTCCGCTCTCCTGGGCGCGCGACGGGACGGCGGACCCGGCACAGTCCACGACGGAACAAGACTACGAGCGGAGCCCCGCCATCCCCACAGGTGGCCGGCCCGCAGCCCTGGGGGCGGTGGCGTGACCGTGACAGAAATTCAGCAGGACAACCACAACGCCGGTGGCACGGTGAGCAGCCAGCGCAGAGTGCTGGTGGTGGAGGACGAGCCCACGATCGCGGAGTCGATCGCGGCCCGACTGGGCGCGGAGGGCTTCAAGGTCGCCGTGGCCCACGACGGTCCGGGCGCGGTGGACGGCTTCCACACCTGGCAGCCGGACCTGGTGGTCCTGGACATCATGCTGCCCGGCTTCGACGGCCTGGAGGTGTGCCGCCGGATCCAGGCGCAGCGTCCGGTGCCGGTGCTGATGCTGACCGCGCGCGACGACGAGACGGACCTGCTGGTCGGCCTCGGCGTCGGTGCCGACGACTACATGACCAAACCGTTCTCGATGCGCGAACTGGCCGCCCGGGTCAACGTGCTGCTGCGCCGCGTCGAGCGCGCCCAGCAGGCCGCCCGCACGCCCGCGCTCGGCAGCCTGCGCTTCGGCGAGCTGGAGATCGACCACGTGCAGCGCCGGGTCCGGCTGGCCTCGGGCGACGTCCACCTGACGCCCACCGAGTTCGACCTGCTCGCCTGCCTGGCCGCCCAGCCGCGCGCGGTGCTCACCCGCGAGCAGCTGCTGGCCGAGGTGTGGGACTGGACCGACGCGTCCGGCACCCGCACCGTCGACAGCCACGTCAAGGCGCTGCGGCGCAAGATCGGCGCCAGCTGGATCCGTACCGTCCACGGCGTCGGTTACGCACTGGAGGCCCCGCTCTCCTGACGGCGGGAGCTTCGGGCGACGGGCCACCGGGGGGCCCGCGTCCCGAGACCGCCGTGCCACCGCGCGGGGATCACAAGGGACCAATGACCTTTCCACAGCAACGCAACGGGGACGCCGACGGCGCGCGCCCGCAGACGCTGGCCGCCCGCGCCGCCCGCCGGGTCTGGGCCGACATCCGCCCGCTCGACCCGGTCCGCTCGATCAAGGGCAAGCTCGCCCTGCTGGTGATCGTCTCCGTGTTCCTGGCCACCGGGATGGTGGTCGTGGCGATCCGGTCCGAGACCCAGATCCGGATCATCATGGTCTTCTCCATGATCGCCTCGCTGCTGTTCATGCAGTTCCTCGCGCACGGGCTGACCGCCCCCCTGCGCGAGATGACGGACGCCGCCCGCGCGATGGCCTCCGGCGACTACAGCCGCCGGGTCGAGGTGAACTCGCGCGACGAGATCGGCGAGCTGGCGGCCGCCTTCAACGCCATGGCCGCCGACCTGCAGGCCGCCGACCAGCACCGCCGCGAGCTGGTCGCCAACGTCTCGCACGAGCTGCGCACGCCCATCGCCGCGCTGCGCGCCGTGCTGGAGAACGTGGTGGACGGCGTCGTCCAGCCCAATCCGGCGACCCTGGAGGCCGCGCTGGAGCAGACCGAGCGGCTCGGCCGCCTGGTCACCCACCTGCTGGACCTCTCCAAGATCGACGACGGCGTGGTCGACCTGGACGCCCGCCCCTTCGAGGTGCGCGAGTTCCTGGACGGCGTGCTGCGCGGGGTCACCGTGGACGGCGCGACGGCCGGCGGCGCCTTCTCCAGACGCGGCGACGTCCGGCTGGCCCTGGAGGTCAACCCGGCCGGCCTGACCGCCGTGGCGGACCCGGAACGGCTCCACCAGGTGGTCGCCAACCTGGTCGACAACGCCTGCAAGCACTCCCCGCCCGGCGGCACGGTGACCGTGCGCGCCCGGCCCGAGGGCGAGGAGGGCGGCCTGCTGCTGGAGGTCCAGGACGAGGGCCCCGGCATCCCGCCGGCCGACCGCACCCGGGTCTTCGAGCGGTTCAGCCGCAGCGGCACCGCCACCGCCTCCGGAGCGGGCGCGGACGGCGGCACCGGGCTGGGCCTGGCCATCGCCCGGTGGGCGGTGGACCTGCACGGCGGGCGGATCGCCGTGGCTGAGTCCCCGAGCGGCTGCCGGATCGAGGTCCGGCTGCCCGGGCAGCGCTGAGCGGGCCGGGACATTTGTCACAGATCCGACACAGACGCACACGAAGGTCATCGGACGGTCCAGTCGAGGCTTTGTCCGGTTTCGTCCACATATGGGGGGCGATCGGGCCCGATCGGTTCCCCTCAGATACGGCTTTCTAACGTAGTTTTTCAGCCAATCTGCAGGTCAGGACTGTGATCTGGGCGACGCCTGGGGCCCGGGGACTGCGCGATCACTGGTCAGGGGCGTAGCCTTAATCCCCGCTGTCCAAACATCCCAAAAGGAAGCGGAAGAGGGCGGTTGCCGCCGTGTCGCCACATCCTGAAACCCCCAGCTCGGCAAGCTCCACTGGCTTTGGTCCCAATGAGTGGCTCGTCGATGAGATCTACCAGCAGTACCTCCAGGACCCGAACTCGGTCGACCGAGCCTGGTGGGACTTTTTCGCCGACTACAAGCCCGGTACCGAGGTGACCCCAGTGACCCAGGCCGCGACCCAGGCCGGCCCCACGCCGACCCCTGCCGCTGCCCCCGCGCCCGCCGCTGCTGCTGCTCCGGCCGCGCCCGCCGCCCCGGCCGCTCCGGCCCCGGCCGCTGCCCCGCTCGCCGCCGCGCCGGCCGCGCCGCCGGCCCCGAAGGCCGCCGCCGCTGCCCCGGCCGCGGCCGCCGCCCCGGCCGGCCCCGAGCTGGTCCAGCTGCGTGGCCCGGCGAAGGCCGTCGCCACCAACATGGACGCCTCGCTGGAGGTGCCGACCGCGACCTCGGTCCGCGCCGTCCCGGCCAAGCTGTTGATCGACAACCGCATTGTCATCAACAACCACCTGCAGCGCGCCCGCGGCGGCAAGGTCTCCTTCACCCACCTGATCGGTTACGCCCTGGTCCAGGCCATCAAGGCCGCCCCGGGCATGAACCACAGCTACAAGGTGGAGGACGGCAAGGCCTTCCTGGTCAAGCCCGAGCACGTCAACCTGGGCCTGGCCATCGACCTGGTCAAGCCGAACGGCGACCGCCAGCTCGTCGTCGCGGCCATCAAGAAGGCCGAGACCCTCGACTTCTTCGGCTTCTGGCAGGCCTACGAGGACATCGTCCGCCGGGCCCGCGCCAACAAGCTGACCATGGACGACTTCACCGGCGTCACGGTCTCGCTGACCAACCCCGGCGGCATCGGCACCGTGCACTCCGTGCCGCGCCTGATGCAGAACCAGGGCACCATCGTCGGTGTCGGCGCCATGGAGTACCCGGCCGAGTTCCAGGGCTCCGCCCCGGAGACCCTGGCCCGCCTCGGCGTCTCCAAGATCATGACGCTGACCTCGACCTACGACCACCGCGTCATCCAGGGCGCGGCGTCCGGCGAGTTCCTGCGCGAGATCCACCGCCTGCTGCTCGGCGAGAAGGGCTTCTACGACGAGATCTTCGAGTCGCTGCGGATCCCGTACGAGCCGGTCCGCTGGGCCACCGACGTCGCCACCACCCACGACGACGAGGTCAACAAGACCGCCCGCGTCATGGAGCTGATCCACTCCTACCGGGTCCGCGGCCACCTGATGGCCGACACCGACCCGCTGGAGTACAAGCAGCGCAAGCACCCCGACCTGGACGTCACCACGCACGGCCTCACCCTGTGGGACCTGGAGCGCGAGTTCGCGGTCGGCGGCTTCGGCGGCCAGAAGATGATGAAGCTCCGCGACATCCTCGGCCTGCTGCGCAACACCTACTGCCGCACCGTCGGCATCGAGTACATGCACATCCAGGACCCGACGCAGCGCAAGTGGCTGCAGGAGCGCCTGGAGAAGCCGTACGCGAAGCCCGAGCGCGAGGAGCAGCTGCGGATCCTCCGCCGCCTGAACTCCGCCGAGGCCTTCGAGACCTTCCTGCAGACCAAGTACGTCGGTCAGAAGCGCTTCTCGCTGGAGGGCGGTGAGTCGCTGATCGCGCTGCTGGACGCGACCATCGACTCCGCCGCCGAGCACCGCCTCGACGAGGCCGTCATCGGCATGGCCCACCGCGGCCGCCTGAACGTGCTGGCCAACATCGTCGGCAAGCCGTACGGCAAGATCTTCGGCGAGTTCGAGGGCAACCTCGACCCGAAGTCGATGCACGGCTCCGGCGACGTCAAGTACCACCTCGGCTCCGAGGGCACCTTCACCGGCCTGGACGGCGAGCAGATCAAGGTCTCGCTGGCCGCCAACCCCTCCCACCTGGAGACGGTCGACCCGGTCGTCGAGGGCATCGCCCGCGCCAAGCAGGACATCCTGGACCAGGGCGGCACCACCTTCCCGGTGCTGCCGATCCAGATCCACGGTGACGCGGCCTTCGCCGGCCAGGGCGTCGTCGCGGAGACCCTGAACATGTCGCAGCTGCGCGGCTACCGCACCGGCGGCACCGTGCACATCGTGGTGAACAACCAGGTCGGCTTCACCGCCGCCCCGGCGTCCTCGCGCTCCTCGATGTACTGCACCGACGTGGCCCGCATGATCGAGGCCCCGATCTTCCACGTGAACGGCGACGACCCGGAGGCCGTGGTCCGCGTCGCGCGGCTCGCCTTCGAGTTCCGCCAGGCGTTCCACAAGGACGTCGTGATCGACCTCATCTGCTACCGCCGCCGCGGTCACAACGAGGCCGACAACCCGTCGTTCACCCAGCCGCTGATGTACGACCTGATCGACAAGAAGCGCTCGGTGCGCAAGCTGTACACCGAGGGCCTGATCGGTCGCGGCGACATCACCATGGAAGAGGCGGAGCAGGCGCTCCAGGACTTCCAGGGCCAGCTGGAGAAGGTCTTCGCCGAGGTCCGCGACGCGGCCCAGGCGCCGGCCGGCACCACCACCGGCAAGCCGGTCGCCGACTTCCCGGTCTCCATCCAGACCGGCATCTCCCAGGAGATGGTCAAGCGGATCGCCGCCTCGCAGGTCAACCACCCGGACTGGCTGACCGTCCACCCGCGCCTGCTGCCGCAGCTGCAGCGCCGCGCCGCCTCGGTCGAGGACAACACCATCGACTGGGCGATGGGCGAGACCCTCGCCATCGGCTCGCTGCTCATGGAGGGCCACCCGGTCCGCCTGGCCGGCCAGGACAGCCGCCGCGGCACCTTCGGCCAGCGGCACGCCGTCCTGATCGACCGCAAGACCGGCGAGGACTACACCCCGCTGCAGTACCTCACCGAGGACCAGGCCCGCTACACCGTCTACGACAGCCTGCTGTCGGAGTACGCGGCCATGGGCTTCGAGTACGGCTACTCGCTGACCCGCCCGAACGCGCTGGTCATGTGGGAGGCGCAGTTCGGCGACTTCGTCAACGGCGCGCAGACCATGGTGGACGAGTACATCGCCTCCGCCGAGCAGAAGTGGGGCCAGCACTCCGGCGTCACCCTGCTGCTGCCGCACGGCTACGAGGGCCAGGGCCCGGACCACTCGTCCGCCCGCCCGGAGCGCTTCCTCCAGCTGTGCGCGCAGGACAACATGACGGTTGCGGCGCCGACCCTGCCGTCGAACTACTTCCACCTGCTGCGCTGGCAGGCGCACAACCCGCACCACAAGCCGCTGATCGTCTTCACCCCGAAGTCGATGCTGCGTCTGAAGGCCGCGGCGAGTGCGACCGAGGAGTTCCTGTCCGGCTCGTTCCGCCCGGTCATCGGCGACACCACCGTCGACCCGGCGCAGGTCCGCAAGGTGATCATCACCTCCGGCAAGTTCTACTACGACCTGGCGGCGGCCCGCGCCGAGCGCGGCGTCACCGACACCGCGATCGTCCGCATGGAGCGGCTCTACCCGCTGCCGGTGGCCGAGCTCCAGGAGGAGCTGGCCCGCTACGGCGACAACGTCCAGTTCATCTGGGCGCAGGAGGAGCCGGCCAACCAGGGTGCCTGGCCGTTCATCGCGATGAACCTGGTCGACCACCTGCAGGTCGTCATCGGCCGCAGCGGCGGCGACGCCCGTCTGCGCCGCGTCGCCCGCACCTCGGCCTCGTCCCCGGCGGTCGGCTCGGCCAAGCGGCACGCCGCCGAGCAGCAGGCGCTGATCGAGGAGGTCTACGCGCTCTGACGCGCTGAGGCCCCGCACCACCGCTGACGCCCGCGGCCCCCGACTCCCGACCAGGGAGTCGGGGGCCGCGGGCGTTCCTGTTCACGTCAAGGTCGCAGCTCTGCAACCAAACGGGGACCGGCCCGCACGAGTTCCTGACGGATCGATAGGTTATGCCTCGCCAGATCGCCGCCCGGCGCCCGTCATTGTGCCCGCGGCCCCGGCCGAACGACCTCACCGCTCTCCCAGGGGGATCACCGCATGACCGCCGACACGTCGCATCCCGGCAAGCTCCCTCCGGTCTTCCAGCCGCTCCTGCCCGATGACCCCCGGGAGGTCGGCGGCTACCGGCTGTTCGCCCGGCTCGGCGCCGGCGGCATGGGCCGGGTCTACCTCTCGTACACGCCGGGCGGGCGTCCGGTGGCGCTCAAGGTGGTCCGTCCCGAGTTCGCCGAGGACGTCGAGTTCCGCCGCCGGTTCGCGCAGGAGGTCAGCAACGCCCAGCGGATCCACGGACTGTACACCGCGCAGGTGATCGACTCCGGCGGCCTGGACTCGGACGCCCCCTGGCTGGTCACCGCGTACGTGCCGGGCCCGTCCCTGCAGCAGGTGGTGCGGGAGAACGGCGCACTGCCGGTCCGCACCGTGCTGCTGCTGATGGGCGGCATCGCCGAGGCGCTGCAGGCGATCCACAGCGTCGAGGTGGTCCACCGCGACCTCAAGCCCGCCAACGTGCTGGTCGCCGGGGACGGCCCCCGGGTGATCGACTTCGGCATCGCCCGGGCCGCCGACGCCACCGCGCTGACCGGCACCGGCTACCGGATCGGCTCCCCCGCCTTCATGGCCCCCGAGCAGGCCCAGGGCCGTGCCGTCACCCCCGCCACCGACGTGTTCGCGCTCGGGGCCCTGGCCGCGTACGTGGCCGGCGGCACCGCGCCGTTCGGCGACGGGCCGGACACCGCGGTGCTCTACCGGGTGGTGCACGAGGAGCCGGACCTGGAGGCCGTCCCGGCGGACCTGCGGGAGCTGATCCAGCGCTGCCTGGCGAAGTCCCCGGAGGACCGCCCCAAGCCCGCCGAGATCATCCAGGCCGCCCGCAACCACCCGGAGGTCGGCGGCCAGCTGCGGTTCGGCGAGGACTGGCTGCCCCGGCAGGTCAACACCGAGATCACCCGCCGCTCCGACCTGCCCAGGACCCCGCCGACCCCGCTGCCGGCCACGCCCACCACCCCGCCGGCCCCGGCCGCTCCCCCGCAGCCGGCCGGCGCGCCGACCCACCCGGCCACCGCGGTGCCCCCGCCGCAGCAGCCCGCCACACCCCCGCCGGGCTTCGCCCCGCCGCCGCTCGGCGCGTACGGCGCGCCGCAGCCGCCCACCGAGACGCCGACCGCCCCCGTGCTGCCCACCCCGCCGACCGTCCAGCTCCAGCCGGAGCCGCCGTCCTTCGACACCCCGCCGCCCGGCCCGGTGGTCACCGCCGTCACCCAGGCACCGGAGCCGGAGCCCGGGCGCAAGGGCGGGGTGTCCTGGAAGGTGCTGCTCACCGTCGCCCTGGTGATGGCGGTCGGTGGCACCGCCGGCGGCGTGGTGCTGATGAAGAAGCTGGACGACGGCAGGAAGGGCACCAGCAGCACCGGCACCGCGGCCCAGCCGGGCACGGGCGCCCAGCCCGGCACGAACCCGGCGCCCACCCAGGGCGACTCCCTCCCCAGCCCGACCGGCGCCGCCAACCCGCCGGTGACGGCCGCGCCCTCGAAGTCCGGCCCGGGCTCCGTCTCCGCCCCCGCCCGGCCGGTCGGCTACACCCTGCTGCTGGACAAGAAGCCGCTCTCCGTCCCGGCCGCCGAGTACTCCTCCGACGCGTACCGGATCGACCTGAACGCGGGCACCGTGGTGCCGCGCAGCGGCTCCAGCGACCTGAAGTGGGGCCTCGGCGTCACCAACACCGGCAGTGGCAGCAAGGCCAACTCCTTCGAGAGCGCGGGGGACGAGAAGTCCGACTTCGCCGTGATCACCGAGCCCACGGTGACGGCCGAGCAGTGCGCCGCCGCGATCGACTCCCGGCCGGACACCGACCTGACCTACAACCGGGTCGCGCCCGGCCGTCTGCTCTGCATCCGTGACCGGGAGACCCGCAACATCGCCATCGCCGCGATCACCACGGCCGACCCGACCACGGGTGCCGCCTCGGTGACCCTCAGCACCTGGCGGGCCGGCTGACCGGCCGGTCTATCCTGACCAGGTCAATCCCCATCCGACCGGAGCGAACCGTGTACTTCACCGACCGAGGCATCGAGGAGCTGGAGAACCGGCGCGGCGACGAGGAGGTCACCTTCGAGTGGCTGGCCGAGCGCCTGCGCGAGTTCGTCGACCTCAACCCGGACTTCGAGATCCCGGTCGAGCGGCTGGCCACCTGGCTGGCCCGGCTCGACGACGAGGACGACGACGAGTGACCCGGTGACCGCCGGACGAAGGGCCTGGGAGGCAACCGCCTCCCGGGCCCTTCGTGTGTCCCCGTAAGGGAGGCCTCGCGGTCGGCTCCGGGATTCCTCCGGGGCGGGTCCGGGGCGGAAGCCCTTGCATTTCCCGGAACGCGATATATCGTCTTCAGAAGAGAACGCGATACATCGCGATCCGCAACGGGAGGCGGCAGAGATGAGCCAGTGGACGATCGAAGGGCCGGGCAGGACCACCTTCGAGGACGCGGTCCGCGCGCTGCACGTGCGCGTCATCGACGGCTCGGTGAACGTGGTCGCGGCCGAGGGCCCGGCCCGGCTGGAGGTCACCGAACTCAAGGGCGATCCCCTGCACGTGACCCTGGCGGACGGCGTCCTGACGGTCACCTACAAGGACATCAACAGCTGGAGCGAGTTCGGCGACTGGATCAAGTCGATCGGCTCGGTCCGCAGCTTCTTCGACTCCTTCAAGCGCAAGCGCTCCGTCGCGGTCACCCTGACCGTCCCGGCCGGCACCGACGTCAAGCTCGGCACCGTCTCCGCCGACACCAGCGTCACCGGCATCGACGGCCACGTCTCGGTGCAGAGCGCCAGCGGCGACACCACCCTGGCCGCCCTGACCGGCCGGATCGACGCCGGCACCGTCACCGGCGACGTGGACGCCCAGGCGGTGGGCGGCCGACTCAAGGTCAACAGCGTCTCCGGACAGCTCACCGTGATCGCCGGCACCGCCGACAAGGTCCAGGCCAACACCGTCACCGGCGCCGTCACCCTCGACCTCGACGTGGCGGGCGGGACCGACGTCAAGGTCAACACCGTCAGCGGCGCGGTCGTGGTCCGCATCCCCTCGCTGGCCGACGCCACCGTCGAGGCCGGCTCCACCAGCGGCGAGGTCTCCAGCACCTTCGACGAACTCAAGATGAGCAGCACCTGGGGCGCCAAGAAGATCTCCGGCCAGCTCGGCGAGGGCCGCGGCAGCCTCAACGTCACCACCGTCTCCGGCGCGGTCACCGTGCTGCGCCGCCCCGAGCCCGAGGACGACGCCCAGGCGGTGGTCAAGGAGCTCCCGGCCGCCCCCGGCTCCGACACGCCCGCCGGGCCCGACCTCACCAAGGAGGCCTGAGATGACCCCCGTGTTCGGCCACGGCCGGCTCCGGCTCTACCTGCTGAAGCTGCTGGACGAGGCCCCGCGGCACGGCTACGAGGTGATCCGCCTGCTGGAGGAGCGCTTCCAGGGCCTGTACGCGCCCTCCGCCGGCACGGTCTACCCGCGCCTGGCGAAGCTGGAGCAGGAGGGCCTGGTCAGCCACAGCACCGAGGGCGGCCGCAAGGTCTACCGGCTGACCGACGCCGGGCGCACGGAACTCGAAGCCCGTCAGGGCGAGTTGGACGAGCTGGAACTGGAGATCCACGACTCCGTGGCGCAGCTCGCCGGGGCGATCCGGGAGGACGTCCGGGACAGCGCCAAGGACCTGCGCGAGGAACTGTGGCAGGCCGCCAAGCAGGCCCCCCGGCCGGACCGCACCGAGGGCGGCGGCGACCCGTGGGCCGGGCCCTGGGGCGACAACGAGTCCTGGCAGCGCGCCAAGGAGGAGTTCGCCCAGTTCAAGCGGCAGGCCAAGGAGCAGGCCAAGCGCGCCCGGGAGCAGGAGAAGGCCGCCAAGGCCAAGGCGAAGGCCGCCGAGGAGGAGGCCCGCCGACTGCGCGAGCAGGCCAAGGCCTCCCGCAATGCCGCCCAGCAGGAGGCGCTGCGGATAAAGCGCCGGGTCGAGCAGCAGGTGCGCGAGCACGCCGCGAAGGGCGACTGGCCGACCGGGCTGGCCGAGGGCCTGTCCGAGCTGACCAAGGGCCTGGCCGGGCTGGCCGACGCGGCCCGTTGGGGCCAGCCCGCGGACGAGCCGGCCGAGAAGATCACGGTGACCCGGATCGACCTGGACAAGGACGGCGACACCGCCCCCGCCGACCTGCCGTCGTGGGCGCGCACCGACCCGGCCGAGGACCCGGCCCGCGAGTTGGAGCGACTGCTCGACCGCTTCCGCGACCAGGTCCGCGACGCGGCCCGGGACGGCGGGGTGAGCGCCGACGAGCTGGCCGAGGCCCGCTCGGTGCTGGGCGCGGCCGGCGAGCGGCTGAAGCGGCTGCTCGGCTGAGCCGCCGGCCCCGACAGGTCGCCGGCCCCGACGGCTTCGGCCCGGTGCCCCGTTCGAGGGGCACCGGGCCCGCCGCGCTCAGGGGCGCCGCGAATCAGGGGTTGAGCACGATCTTGCCGAAGACGTCGCCCTTGGCCAGCCGGGCGAAGCCCTCCCGGGCCTCGGACAGCGGCAGCACCGAGTCGATCACCGGACGGACGCCGGTGGTCGCGCACAGCGACAGCAGCCCGGCCAGCTCCTCCTTGGTCCCCATGGTCGAGCCGACCACCTTGAGCTCCAGGAAGAAGATCCGGTTGAGCTCGGTGGCGCTCGGGTTGGGGCCGGAGGTGGCACCCGAGATGACGATGGTGCCGCCCGGGCGCAGCGACTTCACCGAGTGCGACCAGGTCGCGGCGCCGACCGTCTCCATCACCGCGTCCACCCGGGCGGGCAGCCGGGCGCCGCTCTCGAAGGCCGCGTCCGCGCCGAGCTCGACCGCCCGGCGGCGCTTGGCCTCGTCCCGGCCGGTGACCCACACCCGCAGGCCGGCCGCCTTGCCGAGGACGATCAGCGCGGTCGCCACCCCGCCGCCGGCCCCCTGCACCAGGACGGTGTCGCCGGGCTTGACCCCGGCGTTGGTGAACAGCATCCGGTAGGCCGTCAGCCAGGCCGTGGGCAGGCAGGCGGCCTCCTCGAAGCTCAGCTCGGCGGGCTTGGGCAGCAGGTTCCAGGTGGGCACGGCCACCTGCTGGGCGAAGGTGCCCTGGTAGCGCTCGGTCAGGATGGACCGGGGCTCGTTCGGGCCCACCCCGTGGCCGGTCTGGCCGATCACCGAGTGGATGACCACCTCGTTGCCGTCCTCGTCGACCCCGGCGGCGTCGCACCCGAGGATCATCGGCAGCTTCTCGGCGGGCAGGCCGACCCCGCGCAGCGACCACAGGTCGTGGTGGTTGAGGCTGGCGGCCTTGACCGTGACCACGCTCCACCCGGGGCGGGCCTGCGGTTCGGGGAGTTCACCCAACTCCAGCCCGCTGAGCGGGTCGTCGGCGTCGATACGTGCGGCGTAGGCAGCAAACATGCCCCGGACGATAGCCGGGACGGCCGAGGCCGGGAACCACGCGTGGGTGTGACGCGTGTCCCGGCCTCAGACTGTGACTCTGATTCCCCCCGCTCGCCTCCGGGCGCTCCGGCCCGCTGCCGACGGTCGTCGCTCCGGCGCTCGTGCCTCGCTTGTCGCTCCTCGCTTTCGGCAGCGGCGCGCCCTTTGGCTCGGGGGGGGGTGGACTCCCCCGCTCGCTCGGAGGCCCGGGGGCGGGGTTCGTCAGATCGTCAGATCCGCGCCACGCCCTCGGCGCGGGCGGCCTCGGCCACCGCCTTGCTGACCGCCGGGGCGACCCGCTCGTCGAACGGCGAGGGGATGACCTTCTGCGGCGTCAGCTCGTCGGCCACCACGCCGGCCAGCGCCTTGGCGGCGGCCAGCTTCATGCCCTCGGTGATCCGCGAGGCCCGCACCTGCAGGGCGCCGGCGAAGATGCCCGGGAAGGCCAGCACGTTGTTGATCTGGTTCGGGAAGTCGCTGCGCCCGGTGGCGACGACCGCCGCGTACTTGTGCGCGACCTCGGGGTGGATCTCCGGGTTGGGGTTGGCCATCGCGAAGATGAACGCGCCCTCGGCCATGGTCGCCACGACCTCCTCCGGCACGGTGCCGCCGGAGACGCCGATGAACACGTCGGCGCCGGCCAGCGCGTCGGCCAGCGAGCCCTTGAGGCCGGTGCGGTTGGTCAGCCCGGCGATCTCGGCCTTGACGTCCGTCAGGTCGCCGCGGCCCTCGTACACCACGCCCTTGCGGTCGCACACGGCCACGTCGCCGATGCCCGCCGCCAGCAGCATCTTGGCGATGGCGATGCCGGCCGCGCCGGCGCCGGAGATGACGGCCCGCAGTGAGCCGATCTCACGGCCGGTCACCTTGGCCGCGTTCCACAGGGCCGCGGTGGTGACGATCGCGGTGCCGTGCTGGTCGTCGTGGAAGACCGGGATGTCCAGGGCCTCCTGGAGCCGGCGCTCGATCTCGAAGCAGCGGGGGGCGGAGATGTCCTCCAGGTTGACGCCGCCGAAGGACGGCGCCAGCCGGACCACGGTCTCGACGATCTCGTCGACCTCGGTGCAGGCGAGCGCGATCGGCACCGCGTCCACCCCGCCGAACTGCTTGAACAGGATGGCCTTGCCCTCCATCACCGGGAGCGAGGCCTCCGGGCCGATGTCCCCCAGGCCCAGCACCGCGGTGCCGTCGGTGACCACCGCGACGGTGTTGGACTTCCAGGTGTAGTCGTTGACCAGCTCCGGCTGCTCGGCGATGGCCGTGCAGACCCGGGCGACACCGGGGGTGTAGGCGAGGGACAGGTCGTCCGCGTCGCGCACCGGCACGGTCGCCCGGATCTCCATCTTGCCACCGCGGTGGAGCGCGAAAACGGCGTCGACCGGATCGTCGGTGTCCTGGGTGCTGCTGTGAATGATCTCCGCTGCCACGATGACCTCTTCGTCATTGATCTGGCGAGGTGCGCGGCCGACAGGACGACCCGTCCGGAAACCGGAAACCGGGTACGCCGAAGCGGACCCGGGGTCAGGGTCGGGGCGCCCGTCGGGTGGCGCCCTCGGATGAGGGTTTTATGGGGTCTTGTGTTGTCCGCGTTGTGCTACCGGGCCGAGCGTAAGTCGGACAAAGACATCGCACCTATGCCTTTTCGTCCTCGTCACATGGCGTTCATCGCCGCGCTGTCGCGTGAGCCGGGGCCCGGCGTCGGAAGCGACGGGCTCCGGCGGCGGCAACGGCGTCAACGCACGCACACCCGCAGGAGTGAACGCAGACCCGAAGGGGAGTCGGCACCCCGGATACGGAGCCACGTGATGACTTCCGGTCCTGGGCACCCCGAGCCTGTCGGGGCTCGTCGGTCTGGTTCGAGCGTTCGGGGGTCACCCGGTACCGAATTCTGACACACCCGCTGCCGGGCCCGGCAGGGTGGGATGTCAGGATCGCTTGTCCGCCATTTGGCGGACAGCACCTTGACACCCCGGCGACCGCGCGTCCCACCCACAGGAGCAGCCCTCATGCGTCATGTCCCCCAGGTCCGTCGTCCGGCCGTCGCCGGAGCCGCACTCGCCGTCGCCGGCGCGCTGCTGCTCACCGGTTGCGGCAGTGACGGGCCGGCCGCCGCGAGCGACCCGGTCAAGGACATCCGCGCCAAGCTGCCCAAGGCCCAGCGCTCGGCCGGGGTGCTGCGCATCGGCATGGACGTCAACTACGCGCCGGTGGAGTTCCGCGGCCAGGACGGCAAGCCGGCCGGCCTCGACCCGGAGCTCGCCACGGCCCTCGGCCGGATCCTCGACGTGCGGATCGAATTCGTGGACACCTCCTTCGACAAGCTGATACCGAACCTGCAGGGCAAGCAGTTCGACGTGGCGATGTCCGCGCTCAGCGACATCCGCCAGCGCCGCGAGGGCCTGGACGAGAACGGCAAGCAGGTCAACCCGGGCGTGGACTTCGTGGACTACTTCATCGCCGGCACCTCGATCGTCGTCCCGAAGGGCAACCCCAAGGGGATCAAGACCCTGGACGACCTGTGCGGCAAGACCATCACCTTCCAGCAGGGCACCACTCAGGACGACATCGGCACCCGGCAGGTGGCCGTCTGTGCCCGCACCGGCCGTCAGCTGACCGTGCACAAGTTCGACACCGACGCCAAGGCGCTGGCCGAGGTCACCTCCGGCGCCGCCGCGGCCGGCCTGAACGACTTCCCGGTGGCCGCCTACGCGGCGAAGACCACCGACGGCGGCGGCCGCTTCGAGGTGACCGGCGCCCAGTCCACCTCCAACCCGTACGGGATCGCGGTGCGCAAGACGGACACCGACCTGCGGGACACCCTGTCCAAGGCGGTCGACCAGCTGATCCGCAGCGGCGAGTACGACAAGATCCTCGGCAAGTGGAACGTGAGCGCCGGCGCGGCGCAGAACGCGGTCGTCAACGGGGGCATCTGAGCGGCAGCGGTCGGGCCGGGGGCGGGCGGCCCCCGGCCCGGCCTCCCGGGCGCAATGCGGAGGGATCTGCATACTTATACGCAGGGTGACAGGGGCACGCGATTCGTCCGAATAGCGGACGGTGCGAGCCCTTGTTATCCGATTTTGATCTGGATGAGGGCCACCTGACCGTCATCAGATGGCAGGATTCCCCCCATCTCGGATCGAGCCGACCACTGGTCGAGGCGGTTCCGGCCAACGTCCACCTCGGCGGAGGGTGGCGGAAGCAGTACCCCGCACCACCCTGGGCGGCCCCCTGCGCCCAGGACACTGCACCACCCGGCATGCCCGTACGACGACGTACAGCGACATACCCATCCGTACGGCTCCGTACGGCCAGCTGCCCGGTGCGCCGCTCCCCGCGGCGTACTCCGCCCGATTTCTCTCCCCAGGAGGAGATCCCCCTCATGACCGCCCGTACCCAGCGCACCCGCCTCTTCGCGGCCGGCGTGGCCGCCGTCTCCGTGTCCCTCGTGCTGAGCGCGTGCAGCAGCAGCAAGAGCGAAGGCGGCGGTGCGCCCAACGCCAGCGCGACCGTCAATGAGGTCAAGGCCGACGACAAGCTGGTCGCCCTCCTCCCGGCCGACATCAAGTCGGCCGGCAAGCTCATGGTCGGCGCCGACGCCTCCTACGCGCCGGACGAGTTCAAGGACGACAGCGGCAAGGTCATCGGCATGGACGTCGACCTCGCCACCGCCATCGCCGCCAAGCTCGGCCTGAAGGCCGAGGTCCAGGACTCCGGCTTCACCGCGATCATCCCCGGCATCCAGTCGAACAAGTTCCAGCTCGGCATGTCGTCCTTCACGGACAACAAGGAGCGCGAGCAGGTCGTCGACATGGTGACCTACTTCAACTCCGGCAGCGCCATCGCGGTCAAGAAGGGCAACCCGGAGAAGATCGACCCGAAGGACCTCTGCGGCAAGAAGGTCGCCGTCCAGACCGGCACCACCCAGGCCGACGAGATCAAGGACACCCGCAACCCGGACTGCGCCAAGGCGGGCAAGCCGGGCATCCAGAACGACGGCGACAAGTTCGACCTCCAGACGGACGTCACCAATGCCGTGGTCTCCGGCCGCGACCAGGCGATGATGGCGGACTCCCAGGTCGTCGACTACGCGATCAAGCAGGCGGGCGGGCAGCTGGAGAAGCTCGGCGACACCTACGGCGTGGCCCCCTACGGCGTCGCCCTGGCCAAGGGCTCCAAGCTGACCCCGGCCATCCAGGGCGCCATCCAGTCGCTGATCGACGACGGCACCTACAAGCAGATCCTCACCAAGTGGGGCGTCGAGGCCGGCGCCATCGACAAGTCGACCGTCAACGGCGCCGTCAGCTGACCCCTCGTACGCTTCATCTCTCCCCCGAGGCCACACCGTGAACTCTTTGGACAAGGGGACGGCTGGGCAGGGACGGCCTGAGACCATCAAGGCCGTCCCGGTTCGCCACCCCGGACGCTGGGCGGGCGCAGTCGTCATCGCCCTGCTCGCGGCAATGCTGCTGAGCGCCCTCATCACCAACCCCGCATTCAAGTGGGACGTCGTCGGGCAGTACCTGTTCCACGACAGCATCGTGCACGGCATGGTCGTGACACTGGAGCTGACCGCGCTCTCCATGCTCATGGGTGTGGTCGGCGGCATCATCCTCGCGGTGATGCGCCTGTCCCCGAACCCACTGCTCGCAGGCACCGCCTGGGTCTACATCTGGGTCTTCCGCGGCACCCCGGTGCTGGTGCAGCTGGTGATCTGGAACTTCCTCGGCCTGATCTGGGCCAAGCTGTCGATCGGCGTCCCGTGGGGACCGGAGTTCTGGTCGGAGCAGACCAACGTCCTGATCCCGACCTTCGTCGCCGCGCTGCTGGGCCTCGGTCTCAACGAGGCCGCCTACATGGCGGAGATCGTCCGCGGCGGCATCCAGTCGGTGGACGAGGGCCAGACCGAGGCCGCGCACGCGCTCGGCATGAGCCGGTTCCAGACCATGCGGCGGGTCGTCCTGCCGCAGGCCATGCGGGTGATCATCCCGCCGACCGGCAACGAGACCATCTCGATGCTCAAGACCACCTCGCTGGTCTCCGTGATCTCCCTGGAGGAGATCTTCCGGGCCGGCCAGGTCATCTACTCTCGGAACTACCAGAACATCCCGCTGCTGATCGTGGTCAGCCTCTGGTACCTGTTCTTCACCTCCGTGCTGACCATCGGCCAGTACTACATCGAGCGCTACTACGCCCGCGGCTCCAACCGCACCCTCCCACCCACCCCGCTGCAACGGCTGCGGGGCCTGTTCTCCGGGAAGCCCACCCCGAAGACGACCGCCGACGTCGTCCCGGGGCTCGAGGGAGGTGGTCACGTATGACCGATCTGACCAAGACGCCCGCCGACTCCGTCGCGGCCACCGAGCCCATGGTCCGAGCCGAGGCGGTGCACAAGTCCTACGGCTCGGTCGAGGTCCTCAAGGGCATCGACCTGGAGGTCAAGCAGCGCGAGGTGTTCTGCCTGATCGGACCGTCCGGCTCCGGCAAGTCGACCTTCCTGCGGTGCATCAACCACCTGGAGAAGATCAACGGCGGCCGCCTCTGGGTGGACGGCGAGCTGGTCGGCTACCGGCAGAAGGGCGACAAGCTCCACGAGCTCAAGGACCGCGAGGTCGCCCTGAAGCGCCGCGACATCGGCATGGTGTTCCAGCGCTTCAACCTGTTCCCGCACATGACCGCCATAGAGAACATCATGGAGGCGCCGGTCCAGGTCAAGGGCGAGAGCAAGGCCGACGCCCGCGAGCGCGGTATGGCCCTGCTGCAGCGGGTCGGCCTCGCCGACAAGGCGAAGAACTACCCCTCGCAGCTCTCCGGCGGCCAGCAGCAGCGCGTGGCCATCGCCCGCGCGCTGGCCATGAAGCCCAAGCTGATGCTCTTCGACGAGCCCACGTCGGCGCTCGACCCGGAGCTGGTCGGCGACGTCCTGGACGTCATGCGCGGCCTCGCCGAAGAGGGCATGACCATGGTGGTCGTCACCCACGAGATGGGCTTCGCCCGCGAGGTCGGCGACGCTCTGGTGTTCATGGACGGCGGCGTGGTGGTCGAGTCCGGCAACCCCCGCGAGGTGCTCACCAACCCCCAGCACGAGCGGACCAGGGCCTTCCTCTCCAAGGTGCTCTGACCCCGCACGATCGGCGCCCGGCAGGCACCTTTCCTGCCGGGCGCCGACGTTTTCCCCAGCCGGGTAATAGGCTGGAACCATCCGGCCCGTTACCGAAATCTCTGGAAGGACCGCCGTGGAGCTCGCCTCGTACGCCGATCTCGCCGTTCGGCTGGTGAACACCGAGGAACCCGAGCGCGGCACCGACACGCTGACCTCGGTGGACGCGGTGCGCGCCCTGTTCTCCGACTCCTCCCGGGCCGCCGCGCTGGCCGACGAGTCCGACGTGCCCCGGCTGCGGGGCGTGCGGACCAGGCTGCGCGGGGTGTTCGAGGCCGCCGCCGAGGGGGACGAGGTCCGGGCCGTCGACCTGCTGAACAGCCTGCTGATGGAGTACCCCGTCAGCCCGCTGGTCTCCGGGCACGACTACCTGGACGACGCCGGCCGGCCGCGCTGGCACCTGCACCTGGCCGACAACTCGCCGACCGCCACTGCCCACTTCAGCGCGGTCGCCTGCATGGGCCTGGCCGTCCACCTCACCGAACTGGGCGCCGACCGGCTCGGCATCTGCCAGGCCGCGCCCTGCCGTAACGCCTACCTGGACACCTCGACCAACCGCTCCCGCCGCTACTGCTCGGACCGCTGCGCGACCCGCGCCAACGTGGCCGCCTACCGGGCCCGCAAGCGCCAGGAGGCCGAGGCGGCCCTGAGCTCCGGGAACTAGCCGCGCGCCGGGCAGTAGGCCTCAGAGCTCTTCGACGAAGACCCCGAGACGGCGGGCCAGGCCCGGCACCCTGGCCAGCCGGGGGCTGAGCAGCAGCCGCTCCAGCCGGCGGCCCGGCGCCAGCCAGGCCGGGCTCGGGCGCAGCCGCAGCAGCACCCGGCCGAGCACCAGGTCGTCCGGGACCGGGCCGTAGCTGCGGCTGTCACTGTCCACCGGCCGGTTGTCGGACAGCAGCCACCAGCCCTTCGGGCGGCGCTCGGCCGCCCGCTTCACCACCAGCAGGTCCTGCTGGAGGGGGTGCCGGAACAGCACCACCGCGCCCGGCCGGATCGGCGCGCCGTAGCGGACCAGCAGCTGGTCGCCCTCGCGCAGGGTCGGGACCATCGACGGGCCCGCCACGTCGATCAGCCCGAACGGCACCACGCCGCCGCCCGCACCACCCTGCGGGTCCGCGCTCCGCGCCACGACTCCTCCTCCCGGACCGTCCGCACCCAGTCTGCCGTACGGACCGTCATCCGTTCGATGTCCGGATTACCCCGGTTCCGGGTCCGCCTTTCGCCCTAGGCCCACCGCCCGATCGCGAAACCCGGCGGACGGAAGGGTAATCTCGGGCGCGGGAAGACGATCTAAGGAAGGACTCCCATGTTCTCTCGTCTGTTTGCACCTCGCGCCACCGCTCACGCCCACTGCGACCTGCCCTGCGGCGTGTACGACCCGGCCCAGGCCAAGCTGGAGGCCGAGTCGGTCAAGGCCACCCAGGAGAAGTACCAGGCCAACGAGGACCCGCACTTCCGCGCCCGCGCCATCATCATCAAGGAGCAGCGCGCCGAGGCCGTCAAGCACCACATCTCGGTGCTGTGGAGCGACTACTTCAAGGCCCCGCACTTCGAGAAGTACCCCCAGCTGCACAAGCTGATCAACGACACCCTGAAGGCCGCCTCGGCCGCCAAGGCGTCCACCGACCCGGCCACCGGCCAGGCCCTGCTGGACCTGATCGCCGAGGTCGACAAGATCTTCTGGGAGACCAAGCAGGCCTGAGCCTGACGCGTCGCCACCCGGCCGCCCCCGTCCGCCCGTCGGACGGGGGCGGTCGTGCGTTCACGCCCGATCCATGCCCGGTAAGGGTTGCCTGGCCTGAGTGGCTGTTATGCTGCCAGGGCGTCCGAGGGGGAAGTCCGGTGTCAACGACCTGCCCTGATGGGCGGGCTTGCAGTTCACCGTGTGCCCGGCGAGTCACCCCGTCGGCGGCGTCCGCATCTGACCAGCGCTCTACACGCTGGTGGGCAGGTTGACTGCTGCCCGCTTCCACGCATTGTCCGCGCGATGGCGAATGTTGCGGGAACCGTTGACGTCCGCGTGCATGGTCGTCCCGCAGGAGCGGCACGCGAACGTGGCCTGGTCCACTCGGTTCTGCCTGTGGGTGTGCCAGCAGCCGGAGCACTGCCGGGAGGTGTAGGCCGGGTTGACGTGCACGACCGGCACGCCCGCCCTGCGGGCCTTGTACTCCACGAAGGCTCCGAGCTGGGCGAACGCCCAGGAGTGGAGGCGGTACCGCTGGTCGTGCTTGGCCTTGACCCTCTCGCGGATGCCTGTGAGGTCTTCCAGGGCGATCCCGCGCGAGGTGCGTTCAGCGGTGGTGACGATGGTCTTGGAAATGCGGTGGTTGACGTCGGTTGCGTGCCGCTGCTCACGGCGGCAAATGCGCTTCAGCACGCGCTTGGCGGACTTGGTGCCCTTGGCCTGCAGCTTCGCGCGGAGGGCGAGCATTCGGGCGCGGTGGCGGTTCAGGCCGCGCCCAGCCATCACCTTGCCGTCCGAGGTGGTGGCGATGTTGACGATCCCGAGATCCACCCCAAGCCAGTCCGTCGGCTCAGTCGGCATTCGCGCGGGAACGTCGCAGGTCGCGAACAGGTACCAGGACCCGTCGCGGTGGACCAGATCGGATTCGCCCTGACGGTAGGCACCGAGCATCGCAGCGGCCGCCTCGGAGCAGCGGAAGCCGACGCCTTTCAACCGGCCGGCCGTCGTCCAGATACTCACGGTCCGCGCATCGGTGTTCCAGCTGAGGCAACGGTCATCGAAAGGCTGAGCGGCGTCCTCGCGGAAGCCGATCGGCTTGGATTCGGCCCTATTTCGGCGCCTCGATCCCTTCCGGCCGAGGTTGTCGGCCTTGATGTTCGCCTTCAACGCGGCGTAAGCGTCGCAGACCTTCTTCACTACCCGCACGGCAGGCTGCGCCGAGAGGCCGAACTCGTCCTTGATCTCCCGGTACACCAAAGGCTGGAGACCGTTGCGCCGCATCTCGCCGGTCGCAAAGGCCACCCCGGAGACACGATTCGCAGCTAGGTTGCACGCGCGCAGCGTCGCGGCGAGCGCGTCCGCCTGATACTGCAACAGATCCAGTTTCACCCGGACAACGACCTTCACGAATCCGACCGTAGTTCACGGAAATCGAACGGCTCAACTCCCTTAGCGGCATTACCAAGCGATGCTCTGCCCTGCACGCGCTCACCGCGCGCCGGGCGGCCCGGCGGGTGGCCGCACTGACCCAGGAGCACTCCGCCGGGTTCGACTTCACGGTGGCCGAGGTGGTCGCCATGGGCCGGCTGCCGCACCGCCGCGGCATGGGCGGCCCGACCGACGAGGACCGGCGGCGCTGCACCGAGGCGCTGCACCGGGTCCGGGCCGGGCACCTCGCCGAACGCGGCTTCCTGAGCCTGTCCGGGGGCGAGAGGCAGCGGGTGCTGATCGCCCGCGCGCTGGTCCAGGAACCCCGGCTGCTGGTGCTGGACGAACCCACCAACCACCTGGACATCGCCCACCAGTTGGAGGTGCTGGCGCTGGCCCGGGAGGCCGGGCCGACGGTGCTCACCGCGCTGCACGACCTCAACCTGGCGGCGGGCCACTGCGACCTGCTGTACGTGCTGCGGGCCGGCCGGATCGTCGCCTCCGGGACGCCCCACGAGGTGCTCCGGCCCGCCCTGCTGGCCGAGGTGTTCGGCGTCCGGGCCACCCCGATCCGGCATCCGGACACCGGCGCCCTCCAACTGCTGTTCGACCGCCTCCCCTGAACCACTCGAAGACCGCTCCGATCCGGAAGAAGTGACATGCGCACCAAGGCCGTTGCCACCGCCGCCCTGCTCACCCTCGGACTCACCGCCTGCGGCGCGCAGATCGCCCCCACCGCGGCCACCACCGCCTCCGCCCACTACCCGGTGACCGTGGACAACTGCGGGGAGCGGCTCACCTTCGCGCAGAAGCCCGCCCGGGTGGTGACCAACGACGTCAACATGGCCGAGCTGATGTTCTCCCTCGGCCTCGCCGACCGGATGGCCGGCTACGTGATGCCCGACGACAAGGGCCAGATCGACAAGGTGGCCTGGAAGGACGGGTACCAGCAGACCACCTGGCTCTCCAAGAAGGTGCTCACCAAGGAGATCGCGCTGGACGCCAGGGCCGACCTGGTCTTCGCCGGCTGGCACTACGGCTTCGACGAGGGCAGCGGGGTCACCCCGCAGGCGTTCAGGGCCCTCGGCGTCGACTCCTATGTGCTCAGCGAGTCCTGCCGCAGCGGCAAGGGCCCCGAGCGCGGGGTGATGGACCCGCTGGAGGCGCTCTACACCGACCTCGCCAACCTCGGCGAGATCTTCGACGTCAGGGACCGCGCCGACCGCCTGGTCTCCGATTTCAAGGCGAAGATCGCCGCCGTCCCGCAGCCCGAGCGCCGCCCGTCCGTCTTCCTGTACGACAGCGGGCAGGACAAGCCGTACACCGCAGGGAAGTTCGCCGCCGCCAACCAGATCATCGACAAGGCCGGCGGGGCCAACATCATGGGCGACCTCGCCGACACCTGGGTCACCGCGGGCTGGGAGAGCGTGGTGCGGCGCGACCCCGAGGTGATCGTGATCAACGACTACGCGACCCCGAACGCCGAGGAGAAGCGGAAGTTCCTCAAGTCCTTCCCGCCACTGGCGGGCGTCTCCGCGGTCAGGAACGACCGGATCGTGGTCATGGACTACGTCGACCTGGTCGAGAGCCCGCGCAACCCGGCCGCGATCAGCACCCTGGCCGACTACCTGCGCACCGTCCCGGCCCGCTGACCGGCCCGGGCAGCACCGCTTCCGACCGGGTCCGCCGGGCGTACGCTCAGAGGTACGAGCCGACGGACCCGACCGGAGGAGCGAGATCATGACCACCATGGCGGCGCCGTCCGCCTTCGACACCCGGGCCCTGCGCGAGGGCATCGAGCGCTGCGACTCCGAGGCCCTGCTGGCCCTGTACGCCGAGGACGCCGAACTGCGTGTGGTCGACCGCAAGACCCAGCCCAGCCACCCCCTGGTGATGCACGGGCGGGACGAGATCGGCGCCATGCTGAACGACATCTACGGCCGCGAGATGACCCACAAGCTGGAACAGGTGGTGGTCCAGGGCGACCACGTCGCCTTCCTGGAGTCCTGCCGTTACCCCGACGGCGTGCGGGTGCTGATGTCCTCGATGGCCGACCTGCGGGACGGCCGGATCGTCGACCAGACCTCGATCCAGGCCTGGGACGAGACCGGACCCGAGCAGTAGGCTCGCGGCATGATCCGCACCGCCGTCGTCACCGACGTCCCCGTCATCCTGACCATGATCCGCGAGCTCGCGGACTACGAGAAGGCCCCGCAGGAGGCGGTGGCCACCGAGGAGCAGCTGCGCGACGCGCTGTTCGGCGCCAACCCGGCCCTGTTCGGCCTGATCGCCGAGGACGACACCACCGGCGAGACGGTCGGCTTCGCGGTCTGGTTCCTCAACTTCTCGACCTGGCGCGGCACCCACGGGATCTACCTGGAGGACCTCTACGTCCGCCCGGAGGCCCGCGGCGGCGGCCACGGCAAGGCGCTCCTGCTGGAGCTCGCGCGGATCGCCGTCGAGCGCGGCTACGCGCGGGTGGAGTGGTCGGTGCTCGACTGGAACCAGCCCTCGATCGACTTCTACAAGTCGCTCGGCGCGGTGCCGATGGACGAGTGGACCGTCTACCGGCTCACCGGCGAGGCACTGACCGCCGCCGGCAGTCGTTGAGAGTTGTTGAGAAGACGCTGAGAAGTCGCCGAACCGACCGGTGAGTACGGGCAAAGGCCCTGCCACCCAGCGTCGCAATGCCTTACCATGAGTAACTCTCGCACCGGGGCGCGGAACACCTGCGGCGATGGCGGATCAGCGGCATCGGCGCCCCTTCGCGGGGTAGCAACAGCGGTAGTAACAGCGGTAGCAAGGCCCCCAGTGGGGGTACCAAGCAAGCACAGCGCGTCACCCAGGAGGCAAGGGTGTCCCAGATCGACAGCGATCTCGGAGTTCAGGACTTCGTGGAGGTCCGGCTGCCCGCGGCGGGGGCCTACCTCTCCGTGCTGCGAACAGCGACGGCCGGACTCGCGGCCCGGTTGGACTTCACCCTCGACGAGATCGAGGACCTGCGGATCGCGGTGGACGAGGCCTGCGCCATCCTGCTCCAGCAGGCGGTACCCGGCTCCGTACTGTCCTGCGAGTTCCGCCTGGTCGGCGACTCGCTGAAGGTGACCGTCGCCGCTCCCACCACGGACGGCAAGGCGCCCGAACGGGACACCTTCGCGTGGACGGTGCTCTCCGCGCTGGCCGGCGAGGTCGACTCCTCGGTCGACGAGGACAACACCGTGTCGATCAGCCTGCACAAGAAGCGCGGCGGGTCCGCCGCCCACTAGCCGGGCACCGAGCAGCACCCTGCAAGGGCCGTCCGCCGCTCCCCCACCGGGGCCCGGCGGGCGGCTCCCGGTACCGCCCCCCACGCGGTACGACCAACGAGACGATGCCGAGGCCGTCGGCCCCGGTGCTCCCGGAACGGAACGGGGGAATGGCCGTGAGTGATCTGGACCGTACCGGCCTCGCGACGGCGGGCCCTGCCGTACCGACCCAGGCGAGCGTTCCCGGCCTCGCCGCCAACGACGAAGCGCACCCGAAGGACGCCCACCGGATGAGCCACCCGACCGAGCCGACGTCTGAGCCGACGCCCGCCTCCACGCCTCCACCGGACCAGGCGGACGGGGCCGCGGAGCTGCACGGCGCCGTGCCCGCCCAGGGCGGCTCGCACCGCACCGGCGCCCCGGACCGGGAGGCCGCCCGCGCGCTGTTCGTCCGACTGTCCGCACTGCCCGAGGGCTCCCCGGAGCGCGTCGAGCTGCGCAACCAGCTGGTGCGGATGCACATCCCGCTGGTCGAGCACCTGGCCCGGCGCTTCCGCAACCGGGGCGAGCCGCTGGACGACCTGACCCAGGTCGCCACCATCGGGCTGATCAAGTCGGTGGACCGCTTCGACCACGAGCGCGGGGTCGAGTTCTCCACCTACGCGACGCCGACCATCGTCGGCGAGATCAAGCGGCACTTCCGCGACAAGGGCTGGGCGGTGCGCGTACCGCGCCGCCTGCAGGAGCTGCGGCTGTCGCTCACCACGGCGACCAGCGAGCTCTCCCAGCGGCACGGCCGCTCCCCCACGGTGCACGAGCTGGCCGAGCACCTGGGGATCTCCGAGGAGGACGTCCTGGAGGGCCTGGAGTCCGCCAACGCGTACTCCACGCTGTCCCTGGACGTGCCGGACAGCGACGACGAGTCGCCGGCCGTCGCGGACACCCTGGGCGCCACCGACGAGGCACTGGAGGGCGTCGAGTACCGCGAGTCGCTCAAGCCGCTGCTGGCCCAACTGCCGCCCCGCGAGCAGAAGATCCTGGTGCTGCGGTTCTTCCGGAACATGACCCAGTCGCAGATCGCCGCCGAGGTGGGGATCTCCCAGATGCACGTGTCCCGGCTGCTGGCGCGGACCTTGGCCCAGCTGCGGGAGAAGCTCCTGGTGGAGGAGTAGGACTGACGGCCGCTCAGCTCCTTCGAGCGGCCGCTCAGCAGGCTTCGGCCCAGCGGGCTTCAGGACCTCGGCGGCCCTGTGCGCTCAGCCCTCGTGCTGGGTGTACAGGGCCGCCGTCGACTTCGGGTTCAGCAGCGAGCCGATGCCCACCAGGCCGAGCAGCCCGACCACCGCGCCGACCGCGATCATCCCGCCGCCGCTCTGGATCATGTAGTACGCGACCGGCAGGCAGATCGAGTTGGTCAGCACGGCCGGGCTGCGGCCCCAGCGGCGCTCCTTGAGCAGCGCGCGGGCGGCCAGCATCGGCAGCACGCCGAGCAGCACGATGACCAGGCCGCCGAACTCGTTCAGGGCCAGCTGCTTGGCCTGGCCGGACAGCGCGGACACCATGTCCGAGACGCCGACGACGGCCAGCGCGGCGCCCTCCAGGGCGGTGATGGCGGCGCCCAGGGTGAGCGAAACCGGGCGAGCGGGTGCGGGTGCGGGGGTTTCTGCGGTCACTCCAGCAGGGTAGCCGCCGGTCGGTCCGTACCGACCCGTAGGCTTTCCCCATGCGCGCTCTCCTGGTCGTGAACCACAAGGCCACCACCACCAGTGGCCGGACCAGAGACGTGCTGATCCACGCCCTGCGCAGCGACCTCAAGCTGGAGGTCGCCGAGACGCAGTACCGGGGCCACGCGCGCGACCTGGCCCGTGAGGCGGCGCAGGACGGCACGGTCGACCTGGTGGTGGCGCTGGGCGGTGACGGCACCGTCAACGAGGTGGTGAACGGGCTGCTGACACAGGGCCCCGGCGAGAAGGTCCCGCGACTGGCCGTGGTGCCGGGCGGTTCGACCAATGTCTTCGCCCGCGCGCTGGGCCTGCCCAACGACCCGGTGGAGGCCACCGGCGCCCTGCTGAACGCGCTGGAGCAGGGGCAGGAGCGGCCGATCGGGCTGGGCAAGGCGATGACCGACGGCCTGCCGGACCGCTGGTTCACCTTCACCGCCGGCCTCGGCTTCGACGCCGGGGTGGTCGGCCGGGTCGAGGAGCAGCGCCAGGCCGGGCGCAAGTCCACCCACGCCCTCTACGTGGGACAGGCGATCCGGCACTACTTCACCCAGCGTGAGCAGCGCCGCAGAGGCCCGGTGACCCTGGAACTGCCGGGCCACGAGGCCGTGCCGGGCCTGGTCCTGGCGATAGTGAGCAACACCTCGCCGTGGACCTTCCTCGGCAACCGTCCGGTCTACCCCTCGCCGCTCGCCTCCTTCGACACGGATCTGGACATCTTCGGAATCACCGTGATGACGGCGTTCGGTACGGCTCGAACGATCCGTCAGATCCTGCGGTCGCACGCGCCTTCGAGCGACGGCGCCCCGGCGGTCGGCCCGTCCGGAAAACACGTCGTCTCCTATCACGACGTCAAACACTTCACCTTGGTTTCCCAGGAACCCGTCCCATTCCAGGTGGACGGGGACCATCTTGGAGACCGGAGTCGCGTCAGTTTCACAGGCGTACGGCGGGCACTGCGTGTGATTGTGTGACCGGAAGTGGGGTTCACCCTTCTTCTCGAACGCACAAGCCCCCTTCACTCCATAGAAGTACTGGCTGTGAGCTAGGCGACACCGAAGAATCAAAAATTCCTCCCCGAAGGGGGTTGTATCCGAGCCCGAGGTTTGCGAACCTCTACATGGCGATCGGGACGCATCGCAGCGACGGCGACTCCGGAACCACAGGAGCACCGACCGTGGGGTGTCCCTCGAATCGCCGAATCCCCCAAGCACAGACCACCCGGGCCCGGCGGGCCTTTGGTCTCTTTTGCTGTTGTGGGATTCGTGAAAGCGTTCACATTCACAAGCCATTCGATTATGCCGATCGGGCCACCCCCCGCGGCAGGAGGAGTTGGACGACCATGGACTGGCGCCACCGCGCTGTCTGCCGCGAAGAGGACCCGGAGCTGTTCTTCCCGATCGGGAACACCGGTCCTGCTCTGCTGCAGATCGAGGAAGCCAAGGCCGTGTGCCGCCGCTGCCCGGTGATGGAGCAGTGCCTCCAGTGGGCTCTCGAGACCGGCCAGGACGCCGGCGTCTGGGGCGGTATGAGCGAGGACGAGCGCCGCGCGATGAAGCGCCGTGCCGCCCGCAACCGCGCCCGCACCGCCTGATCAGCCCCGTCTGATCACACGCCGTAGCATCAGCAGTAACCGCCGTACCGATCAACACATGATCAAAGGCTTCCCTGCACCTCCTGGTGAAGCCTTCCGCACAAAGGGCCTTGCCTGGCGAGGTCCCGCGACACCGGGCCGTCCAGCCACTTGATACTGTTCACTGAGAGCAATATTGTGGAGCTGAGGCGCTCACCGTGTGCAACGCACCGGCGAGGTGTCGCACCACCCAGAGCCCCCGTTCCGGCCGACTCCCCCCGACGGCCGGAACGGGTTGAGAGGCCCTGTCGACCCACCCCCCCCGGTCGACAGGGCCTCGTTTCTGTTTCCGCGCCCGTCGCGTAAGGGCTTGCGGAGTGCGCACCCGGCGCTTCCGCCGAGCGCACGCCCCGACCGAGCGCCCCGATGCGACGAATTCCCGGCGGGCCTCAGCGGACCGGGATCTCCAGGATCACCTTGGTGCCGCCGTTCGGGCCGGCCACCATGTCGAAGGTGCCGCCGAGCTCGCCGGTGGCCAGCGTCCGGACGATCTGCAGCCCGAGGTTGCCGGCCGTCTTCGGGTCGAATCCCTCCGGCATGCCGCGGCCGTCGTCCTGCACCGTGATCAGCAGGTACTCCTCCGGCCGGGCACCGCCGTTCCAGCTGTCCGACCAGCCCATGCCGGTCGCCGGCGCCCGTCCGCGCAGCGCGCTCACCTCCAGGTTCCCGGAGGCCGTAGGGCCGAAGGCGTGCTCCAGCGCGTTCTGCAGCAGCTCGGTCAGCACCATCGACAGCGGGGTCGCCACCTCGGCGGAGAGGATGCCGAAGCTGCCGGTGCGGCGGGTCGCGACCCGGCCGTCCTGGGACAGCTCCATCACCATCGCCAGCACCCGGTCGGCGATCTCGTCGAAGGCCACCTGCTCGTCCAGCGCCTGGGAGAGCGTCTCGTGCACGATCGCGATCGAGCCGACCCGGCGCACCGCCTCGTCCAGCGCGGCCCGGCCGGACTCCGACTCCATCCGGCGGGACTGCAGCCGCAGCAGCGCGGCGACGGTCTGCAGGTTGTTCTTCACCCGGTGGTGGATCTCCCGGATGGTGGCGTCCTTGGTCATCAACTCGCGGTCACGGCGGCGCAGCTCGGTGACGTCCCGGCAGAGCACCAGCGAACCGGTCAGGGTGCCCTTGGGCTTGAGCGGGATCGCGCGCAGGGTCACCACTCCCCCCTGCGCCTCCACCTCGGTCTGCCGCGGCGCCCAGCCGCTGGCCAGCTTCACCAGCGCCTCGTGGACGGCCGAGCGGGACGGCGGGGCGAGGTCGGCGGTGGCCCGGCCCAGGTGGCTGCCGACCAGGTCGGTGGTGAGACCGAGCCGGTGGTACGCGGAGAGGGCGTTGGGGCTGGCGTAGGTGACGACGCCGTCCGCGTCCAGCCGGATCAGTCCGTCGCCGACCCGGGGCGCGGCGTCCATGTCGGCCTGCTCGACGCCGGGGAACGGGAAGCTGCCGGCGGCGATCATCTGGGCCAGGTCGGAGGCGCTCTGCAGGTAGGTGAGCTCCAGCCGGCTGGGGGTGCGGACGGTCAGCAGGTTGGTGTTGCGGGCGATCACCCCGAGCACCTTGCCCTCGCGCCGGACCGGGATGGACTCGACCCGGACCGGGACCTCCTCGCGCCACTCCGGGTCACCCTCGCGCACGATCCGCCCCTCGTCGAAGGCGGCGTCCAGCAGCGGGCGGCGTCCGCGCGGGACGAGGTGGCCGACCATGTCGTCCTGGTAGGAGGTGGGTCCGGTGTTGGGCCGCATCTGCGCCACCGAGACGTAGCGGATGCCGTCCCAGGTGGGGATCCACAGCACCAGGTCGGCGAAGGAGAGGTCGGAGAGCAGCTGCCACTCCGAGACCAGCATGTGGAGCCATTCCACGTCGGCCCCGGTGAGGGTGGTGTGGCGGCGGACGAGTTCGTTCAGCGAGGGCACATGGCGAGCGTAGCGCCGCCGGTCGGGGCCGGGCGCGGCGGACCGTGCGGTGGCCGTCGCTGACTGTCCGGAGTTGTTTAGACCAATTTCCCGGTCGACCTGGACAACCCAGATTGGTCTAGTCCACAATGAAGGGCACCAAGGAGAGACCCACCGCGCAACTGCCCTGACCGCGCGCGGCCTTCTCCTCGGTCGGACACCACCGAGTGAGGACCCCGCACAGTCCTCGGTCGACTCCGGTGCCCGACGACAGCTCCGGGCTGCGGTGCCGCACGGGTTGAGGGTCCCGTGTCGGCGCCGTGGCCCGTAGTACTTTCCGGACACTTCACCGTCAGCGGCGGACCGTCGGGCCCCCCATCGAAACCATGTTCCGCCGCTCACAGGGCCGGCCCCCGTCCACAGCCTGTGGACGGGGGCCGGTTCGATCCGGCTGCGCTTGTCAGCGGGTCTCGGTGACCTTGGCGAGGGCGCGCGGGGCGTCCGGGTCCTGGCCGCGGGCGATGGTGACCTCGTAGGCCAGGTGCTGCAGCGGCATGATCTCCAGGATCGGCTGGACCTCCTCGGGCACGCCGGCCGGCAGCGCGAAGCCCGCCGAGGCGGCGTCCACCTGGGCCTGCTGGCCGATCACCACGAGGTCCGCGCCGCGCCCGCGCAGCCGGTCCAGTACCGGCTGCAGGGCCTCTCCGCCCTTGCCGTCCGGGACGATCGCGATGACCGGCGAGACGTTGTCCACCATGGCCAGCGGGCCGTGCAGCAGGTCGGCACCGGAGAACGGGGTGGCCGGGATGTACGTGGTCTCCATCAGTTTGAGCGCCGCCTCGCGGGCGGTCGGGTAGCCGTAGCCGCGCGAGGTGATGACCAGGCGCTGGGCGAAGCGGTAGCGCTCGGCCAGCGCCTTCACCTCGGCCTGGCGGGACAGCACGCCGGCGGCCAGCGCGGGCAGCCCCTCGGCGGCCGAGCCGTCCCCGCCGCGCAGGCCCTCGACCAGCAGGTATAGCGCCAGCAGCTCGGCGGTGTAGGTCTTGGTGGCCGGCAGCGCCTTCTCCGGCCCGGCCAGCACGTCGATGTGGAACTCGGAGACCTCGGCCAGCGGGGAGCCGGGGTTGTTGGTGACGGCGAGGGTGATCGCCCCGGCCTCGCGGGCGGCCTTGGTGGAGGCGACCAGGTCCGGCGAGCCGCCGGACTGGCTGACGGTGATGACCAGGACATCGGTGAGGTCCGGCTTGGCGCCGTACGCGGTGGTGGTGGACATCGAGGTCAGGCCGGCCGGCTTGCCGAGCAGGATCTCGATCAGGTACTTGGCGTAGAGCGCCGCGTTGTCGGACGTGCCGCGTGCGGTCAGCAGGACGAAGCGGGGGCTGCGGGCGGCGATCTGGGCCGCGATGTCGCGGATCTTGGGCGCGCCCTCGTCGAGGATGCGCTGGAGGACGGCCGGCTGCTCGGCCATCTCCGCCGCCATGATCCGGCCGGGAACGGAAACAGTCTGCGGGTCGGACATCTGGATGTGCCTCCGATGAGATGGGTCCACCCCGCCCGGGCGGTCACCCGACGGGGATCTCTACGGCGGCGAGTCCGCACACTCGCTGCGGTCTTCCTGGCTTCCTGGTTTCCTGGCGCAATCCTACGAGGGCGCCCCGCGCCGGGCACCCCCGGACCGGCAGCGGCCTTGCGGTGTCAGGACGGGTTGTTGATCAGCTGGTCGATCGCGGCGTCGGCGTCCTTGGTGGCCTGCTCCACGGACTTGCCCTTGAGGATCGAGGTCAGCATGTCGGGGATGATCTTCTGCTTCTCCACCGCGCCCCAGCCGGGCGCCAGCGGGGTGAACCAGGCGTCCGGGACGGCGTTGGCCGCGGCGGCGGTGGTGGGCTTGTTCTTCAGCGGGTTCAGCTGGGTGAGGTTGTTCGGCAGGATGTCCTTGTCGGCCAGCGCCTGCTCGGACTTGGTGCTGGTGAACATCCGGATCCAGTCGGTGGCCAGGGCCGCCTGCGGGGACCTGGCGGTGACCGCGAGGTCGGAGCCGCCGATGAAGGTGGGCAGCGGCTTGCCGTCCGGACCGGGCATGGTGGCCACCTTGACGGCGTCCTTGAGGCTCGGGTCGCCGGTGACCGGCGCGGTGACGCCGGCCGCCTCGAAGCCGTTGCCGTAGAAGGAGGCGGCGTGCCCGCGGGCCATCGACTCGGACTGGTTCTGCTCGTTCACCGTCAGGTCGCCCTTGTTGTACTTGCGCACCAGGTCGGCGAAGTGGCTGATGCCCTGCTGGGATCTGGGGTCGTGCAGGGTGCCGTGCCAGTTGCCGGCGCTGTCGAACTTGGCGATGCTGCCGCCGTACGCGGCCACGTAGCTCATCGCGGCGTACCAGTACGGGCCGGGCAGGTAGAGCGGGGAGAAGGTCCTGTCGGCCTTGTTCTTGTCGGCGATCCGGTCCAGGGCGGCCAGCAGGTCGGCCTCGGTCCTGGGGAACTCCGCGCTGCCGGTGGTCTGCTGGAAGCTGGTGGAGTTGTAGATGGCGACCCGGGCACCGGCGTAGTACGGCACGCACCACAGCTTGTCCTGATAGGTGCAGGTGTTGGCGAGCGCCTTGATCCAGGTGTCGGAGTTGTCGAAGGTGGTGCGGTCCACCGGGGCGAGCGCGCCGGAGAGCACGTACTTCATGGTCTCGGTGTTGCCGAGTTCGACCACGTCGGGGGCGTTGCCGTCGGCGAGGGCCTTGTCGAGCCTGCCGACCTTGTCGGCCCAGCCCTGGTAGACCAGCTTGAGGCTGACGCCCGGGTACTTCGCCGCGAACCCGTCGTTGACCCGCTGGACGATGTCGGGCCAGTTCTTCTGGGCATCGTCCATCAGCCAGACGGTGACGGTGCCGGTGGCGGCCTTCGGGTCGACGGCGGAGCCCGTGCCACCTCCCGAGGGCGAGCCGGACGAGGAACAGGCCGTCAGTCCGGCCACCAGGGCCGCGATCCCGAGCGCGGACACGAGCTGACGCTTCTTCACGCCATCCTCCGAGGGTGTTCAAGAGCCGGTGATGCCCGCCGACAGCGTGATGGGCGCCCGCGGCGGAGAGTCCGGACAGGGGCGGCGCAGGGCTTCGAGGAGGGCGCGGCACCACATCCGGCGACGTTCGAATTCGAACCGGATGCATGGACTCTGGCCTAGACCAAGTGTGGTGTCAACGGCCAACAGCCCCTGCTTCCAGGGCTGTTGCAGAGCCGTTGTACCGCGCGTCGATCAGTCGCCGGACCGTCACCCTCGGTGGGACCTGAGGCGGATTCAAGGCGCACTCGAGGGAACACGGCCACCCGACGAAAGCGCAGGTGGACACCGGGGGAACGGGACGGGCCCGACGTGCGGCATGCGCACGGCGGGCCCGTCGGCCGACGCCTCCCGGACACGGCCGGTGACGTCTCGTCGATCCGTTCAGCCGATCGCTCCCGGCTGCCCGGTGAGCACCTCCACGGCCGCCAGCCCGCAGACCCGGGCGGCGCCGTGGGTGGCGATGTGGAGCGCGCCGATCGGCTCGGACTGGGGCAGCCCCATCTCCACCACCGCGGCGTCCGGCCGGGCCGCCACCAGGCGGCTCAGTGCGGCGGACATCCACGCGTGCCGGTGGGCGTCCCGGACCACCAGCACCAGGCGGCGGCCCTCGGCGTCGGCCACCAGCTCGGCGACCAGGGCGTCCAGCAGCTCCGGGGCGGCCTCGGCGGCCGACACCTCGCGGGTGCGGGTGCCGGGGAAGCGGTCCGCCAGCATGCCGGCCACGCCCCACGGGGTGACGTCGCCGACCGCGATGTTCGGCTCGTCCGAGAACGAGGCCACGTACGGGCGCTCGCTCACCGGCAGCACCTCACGGCCCGGCGCCCGGACCACCCGCAGCGCCCGGCGCGCGGCCCGCAGGCCCACCGCCAGGTCCGGCTCCACCCGCTCGCCCTGGGCCGAGATCCGGCCCCAACTGCCCAGCGCCCGGACCCGTTCGGCGGCGTCCGCCAGCCGCTCCTCGGTGAGCCGGCCGGAGCGCACGCCCGCCACGATGGCGTCGCGCAGCATCAGCACGGTCTCCTCGTCGGCCAGCCCGCCGCCGACGCAGATCGCGTCCGCGCCGGCCGCCAGGGCCAGCACGGTGCCCTCGCCCATGCCGAAGGTGTCGGCGATGGCGCCCATCTCGATCGCGTCGCTGACGATCAGGCCCTGGTAGCCGAGGCCGCCGTCGGCCGGGGCGGCGCGCAGCAGGTCGCGCAGCACGGTCGGGCTCAGGGTGGCCGGCAGCATCGGGTCCAGCGCCGGGATCATGATGTGGGCGGTCATCACGGCCTTGGTGCCGGCCGCGATCGCGGCCTGGAACGGCACCAGGTCGCGGGCGCGCAGCACGTCCAGGTCGACGTCGATGACCGGCAGGCCGTGGTGCGAGTCCACCGCGGTGTCGCCGTGGCCGGGGAAGTGCTTGGAGCAGGCGGCCACGCCGGCCGACTGCAGGCCCTCGACCCAGGCGGCGGTGTGCCGGGCGCACAGCTCGGGGTCGGCGCCGAAGGAGCGGACGCCGATGACCGGGTTGCGCGGGTTGGAGTTGACGTCGGCGGTGGGCGCCCAGTTGTAGTTGACGCCGGCCGCGGCCAGTGCCCGACCCAGCTCGCGGGCGACGTCCCGGGTCAGCGCCGGGTCGTCGATCGCGCCGAGCGCCAGGTTGCCGGGCCAGGACGAGCCGGAGCCCGCCTCCAGCCGGGTCACGTCGCCGCTCTCCTCGTCGATGGCGATCAGGAGGTCGGGGTTCTCCGCGCGCAGCGCCCGGGTCAGCGCGGAGAGCTGGTCGAGGTCGGCCACGTTGCGGTCGAACAGTGCGACCGAGCCGAGCCCGGCTGCCAGGTGGCGGCGCAGCCAGGCCGGCGGCTCGGTGCCGACGAAGCCGGGCTGCAGGACGGTCAGGGCGTCGCGGTGCAGCTGGTCGCTGTCCGGGGCGGTGGGGACGAGGATGCTCACGTTGGCTCAGCCCTTCACGGCGCCGTCGGTCAGACCGCCGACCGCCTTGCGCTGCAGGAAGAAGAACAGGATCAGGATCGGGACCGCGAAGAGGGTCGACGCGGCCATGGTGGCGCCCCAGTCCGTGCCGAAGTTGGTCTGGAAGGACGACAGCCACAGCGGCAGGGTCTGGCTGTCGGGCTTCTTGTTCAGCCACAGGACGAGCGGGAACTCGTTCCACGCGGTGACGAAGCCGAACAGCGAGGTCGACATCAGGCCGGGGGCCAGCAGCGGGAAGATCACCTTCAGGAAGGCCTGGGTGCGGGTGCAGCCGTCCACCATGGCCGACTCCTCCAGCTCCTTCGGCACCGCGGCGATGAAGCCGCGCAGCGTCCAGATGGTGAAGGGCAGCACCATCATCATGTAGAAGGCGGTGAGCGGGACGAGGCTGTTCAGCAGGTCGTTGTCACGGGAGAGCATGTAGACGCCGATGGTCATGACCTCCCACGGCGCCATCTGGGCCGCCATGACGACCAGCACGAAGGACTTGCGGCCGCGGAACTTCATCCGGGCGACGGCGAAGGACGCCAGGGTCGCGATGAGCAGCGAGATGAGCACCGCGCCGATGGTCACCGTGAGGCTGTTGGTGACGTACGTCCAGAAGTTGTCGGCGTGCACGGCCCGGTCGAAGTGGGCGAAGGTCGCGTCCAGCGGGAGGAAGACCGGGGTCCGGCTGATGATGTCCTTGTCCTGCTTGAAGGACGTGGAGATCATCCAGTAGACGGGGAAGACGAAGAAGACGAAGAGGACGACCGCGATCACGTTCGGCCAGGTACGTCCGATGAGCGAGCGCCTCACAGCTCGTCCTCCTGCTTCAGGATGATGCGGAAGTAGTACGACATCAGCGCGGCCAGCATCAGGATGGTGAGCACCGCGATCGCGGAGCCCGCACCGAAACGCTGGGCTCCGATGCCTTCCAGGAAGGCGTGCACCGGCAGCGTGCGGGTCAGCCCGTCCGGTCCGCCGTGGTTGATCAGGTAGACCTGGGTGAAGGCCTTGAACACCCAGATGATCTCCAGGAAGGTCGTGGCCAGGAAGAAGGGCTTCAGGCTGGGGAAGACCACCGCGGTGAAGGTCTTGACGGGGCCGGCGCCGTCCATCCGGGCGGCCTCGTAGAGCTCCTTGGGGATGGTGGTCAGCGCGGCGTACATGTTGATCGCCACGAACGGGATCGACATCCACACGATCAGCAGCACGATCACGAAGAAGGTCGAGTACTCGCCGCTGTACCAGTTGAAGTGGGCCATCGAGTGCCAGCCCAGCTGGTCCAGGAACCAGTCGACGACGCCGAAGTTCTGGTCGAAGAGCCAGGTGTAGACGGTGGTCGCGGCCACCACCGGCATCGCCCAGGCGAGGACCAGCGCGACCGACAGCGCCAGGCGCATCCTCTTGCCGAGGCGGCCCAGCAGCAGGCCGATCAGGGTGCCGCCGACCATGATCAGCACCACGTTGACCGCGGTGAAGCCGATCGTACGGCCGGTGACCGTCCAGAACTCCGAATCGGTCAGCTGCTCCTTGTAGTTGTCGAAGCCGTTCCACTCGGTCAGGTGCTGGATGAACTGCCGCTTGTTGAGGTTCTGGAACGACAGCAGGACCGTCTTGAGCAGCGGCCAGCCCAGCAGGCCGATGGTCGCCACGGTGGCCGGCAGCAGCAGCAGGTACGGCGCGAGACGGGCGCCGAGGCCCGGTTCGCCGGTCGTTCTGCCGGCCTTCCCCGAAGTGCTTCCGGTGCCGTCGCCGGCGATCGCGTCGGTGGTGGCCACGGCGGCCTTCCCTGTGCCCGGGGACTGTGTCCGCACCGGGTCCGAATGCACGGCCATCGTTCTCTCTTCCTCACGACCTGACCACGACGGACGGGCGCCGCCCACCGGCCCCCGCCGGGAGCCGGTGAGCGACGCCGCTCAACTGCTTACTGCTTGGTGTTGAGACGCTTCGCGATCTCGTCGTCGGCCTTCTTGGCCGCGGCGGCGTAGTCGCCGGTCAGCGCCGCGGTCAGGAAGTCCTTGATCGGGTTCGGCTCGTTCTCGACGTTGGTCCAGGTCGGAACGTTCGGGGTGATCGCGCCGTTGGCGGAGGCCGGCAGGGCGGCCTTGGCGAAGTCGCCGGCCACCTTGCTGTTGAGCGAGGTCTTGTTCGGGATGGAGCCGGCGGCGGCGAACAGGCCCTCGTTCTTGTCGCTGAGGGCAATCTTCAGGAAGCCCTTGGCGAGTTCGGGGTTCTTGGTCTGCTGGGCGATCGCCAGGTTCGAGCCGCCGAGGAAGACGCTGGACGGCTTGTCCGCGGTCTTGCCGGGCAGCGGGAAGTAGCCGATCTTGTCGGCGGCCAGCTCCTCGGGCTTCGGGACCTCCCAGCCGAGGCCGATGATGGTGCCGATGTCGCCCTTGGCGAAGACGTCCTTCTGCTGCGGGGTGGCCTCGTCCTTGTCCTTCGGGGCGGTGGCCGAGTAGCTCTGCAGCTTCTTGTAGGTCTCGAAGGCCTTCTGCGCCTCGGGGGACGACAGGCCGCCGGCCCACTTGTCGCCGTCCTTCTTGGCGAACTTGCCGCCCTCGGTGGTCAGCAGGCCGAAGTAGGTGTACCACTCCTGACCCGGCATGTAGAGCGGGTCGGTGACGCCCGGGACGGCCTTGACCTTGTCCAGGTCGGCGTAGAACTCGTCCAGGGTCTTCGGCGCGGCGGTGATGCCGGCCTTGGTCCAGATGTCCTTGTTGTAGGTCACCACGCGGTTGGTGAAGTACCACGGGGCGGCGTACTGCTTGCCGTCCAGGACCGAGGACTCGTTCAGGTTCGCGGCCCAGTCCGCGCCGCCCAGGTCGGTCTTGTCCTTGGTGATGTCGAGCAGGCCGCCGGTGGCCGCGTAGCCCGCCGTCTGGGTGTTGCCGATCTCCAGGACGTCGACCGAGCCCTCGGAGAGGCCGGCGGTGACCTTCTGGCCGATGCCGTTCCACTTCTGGGTCTGGATGTCGAGCTTGGCACCCGGGTAGGCGGCGGCGAAGTCCGCCTTGACGCTGTCCTCCCAGCCCTTGGGGGCCGAGCCGTCCATCAGCCACACGGTGAGGGTCTTGCCGTCGAAGTCCTTGGCCGCCGAGGACGAACCGCTCTTGCCGTCGTCGCTCTTGCCGTCCGAGCCGCAAGCCGCGAGACCGACGACCATTGCTGCGACGCCGACCGCCGCGATGAGCTGACGCTTCACGCCATCCTCCTGAGGGATGCCTGGGTTACCCCCGTCGGGCGGCAGCGGCAGACCCACACGAAGCGGGAGAATTGGTGCCGCGGACCCTGCGGGCGGGTGGGGGGATTCATCGTTACCGGCCTAGTGGTGTAGACCAGATGCCTGGAGCTTGGCCTAGACCAATGGGCCTGTCAACGGCTGTTCGACCGATCTCGACCACCCGTTATCAAGCCGACACCGCACATCGTTCATCGCGTGATGAGGTATTCGTTCCGTAGCCATACATGCAACGATGTGACCCGTTAACGATGTGGCGGGGCTGTAAAGGGCCCCGCGAGAAGCGGGAGAACAGGTCCGATGAGCAGCGACGGGGGAACCTCCGCCCAGGCCGACGACCCCGAGGTGAAGAACCTCCCGACGCAGGCCGGCGCCGACCCGACCGCGCGCGTCCCCAAGTACTACGGCCTCAAGCGCCACCTCCTCCAGCTGACCGAGACCCAGCCCGCGGGCACCCCGGTCCCGCCCGAACGGGCGCTCGCCGCCCAGTTCGACACCTCGCGCACCACCGTGCGCCAGGCCCTGCAGGAACTGGTGGTCGAGGGCCGGCTGGAGCGCATCCAGGGCAAGGGCACCTTCGTGGCCAAGCCCAAGGTCGCCCAGGCCCTGCAACTGACCTCCTACACCGAGGACATGCGCGCCCAGGGCCTGGAGCCCACCTCCCGGCTGATCGAGATCGGCTACATCACCGCCGACGACCGGCTCGCCCCGCTGCTCGACATCAAGCCCGGCGGCCGGGTGCTGCGGATCGAGCGGCTGCGGCTGGCCAACGGCGACCCGATGGCCATCGAGGTCGCCCACCTGTCCGCCAAGCGTTTCCCCGCCCTGCGCAAGAACCTCGGCAAGCACACCTCGCTGTACGCGGCGCTGCGCGAGGTGTACGGGGTCACCGTGGCGGAGGCCGAGGAGACCATCGAGACCACCCTGGCCAACCCGCGCGAGGCCGGGCTGCTCGGCTCCGACCTCGGCCTGCCGATGCTCCAGCTCTCCCGGCACTCCTTCGACGCCGAGGGCGCTCCGGTGGAGTGGGTCCGCTCGATCTACCGCGGCGACCGCTACAAGTTCATCACCCGGCTGAAGCGGCCGGAGTAGCCGTACGGAGCAGTCGTCCGACCTGGGCGCACTTCGCTCTTCGGGCCCCCTTCGCATCACGGGCACCGGCGCACGCGACCCGCGCGCCGGTGCCCGCGCCGTTCCGGCGCTTCGGCCCGGAGGCGAGCGGGCGAATCACCGCCCCGAGCCGAAGGGGCGCGCCGGTGCCGAAAGGGAGAAGGGCCAAGCCGCCGACGAAGGAGGTGGCGCAGTGCCCGCCGACCGTCGGCACCGGGTCCGAGCGCCCCGGAGGTGAGTGGGCGAATAGCTGTGTCCGGATGGCGGAAAGTTCCGCCATTCCGGTGACATGGATCACCTCATGCTCTAGATTGCGCAGCCGTACTGACTGCCGATCACCGATGGTGCTGCTCGGCGGGCCCGCGGGGGCGCGCGTCGGCTCCCGGGGCTGCGGCGCCGACGGCGAGAACCCTCCGGAGCGGAGCCGATGATGCCGTCTGAACAAGCCCCCACCGATCCTGTCATGCCCGAGCCAGCCGGGCGGCCCGTCCCGGCCGTGACCCCCGAACGGGTGCTGGCCGGGCTCGCCCTGCTCGTGCCGATCGTCGCGATGCTCTGGGTGTCCTCGTACGACAAGACCGACCCGGCGGTGGCCGGGGTGCCCTTCTTCTACTGGTACCAGCTGCTCTGGGTGCCGGTGTCGGCGGTCTTCACCGTCGCCGCCTACCTGCTGATCACCCGGGACGAGAAGGCCCGCGCGGCGGCCCGCCAGGGCGGTGCCCGATGAAGGACGTCAACGTCCCGGCCCTCGTGATCTTCGTACTGTTCTTCGCCCTGGTCACCGTGATGGGCTTCCTCGCCTCGCGCTGGCGCCGCGCGGACGACGCGGCCCACCTGGACGAGTGGGGCCTGGGCGGGCGCAGCTTCGGGACCTGGGTGACCTGGTTCCTGCTCGGCGGCGACCTCTACACCGCGTACACCTTCGTGGCCGTCCCGGCGGCGGTGTACGCGACCGGCGCGGCGGGCTTCTTCGCGGTGCCGTACACGATCATCGCCTACCCGCTGGTCTTCCTCTTCCTGCCCCGGCTCTGGTCGGTCTCCCGGGTGCACGGCTACGTCACCCCGGCCGACTTCGTCCGCGGCCGGTACGGCTCGCGGCCGCTGTCCCTGGTCGTCGCGCTGACCGGGATCCTGGCCACCATGCCGTACATCGCCCTCCAACTGGTCGGTATCCAGGCGGTGCTGGACGTGCTCGGCGTCGGCGGCGGCGAGAACGCCAACTGGTTCGTCAAGGACCTGCCGCTGTTCATCGCCTTCGGCGTACTGGCCGCCTACACCTACTCCTCCGGCCTGCGCGCCCCGGCGCTGATCGCCTTCGTCAAGGACGCCCTGGTCTACATCGTGATCATCGTCGCGGTGATCTACATCCCGATCCGCCTCGGCGGCTACGGGCACATCTTCAGCGCGGCCGCGGACCACTTCAAGCAGACCAAGGCCGGCTCGCTGACCGTCCCGGACAACAAGCAGTGGACGTACGCGACGCTGGGCCTCGGCTCGGCGATGGCGCTGTTCATGTACCCGCACTCGGTGACCGGCGTGCTGGCCTCCAAGTCCCGCAACACCGTGCGCCGCAACATGGCGATCATGCCCGCGTACTCGCTGATGCTCGGCCTGCTGGCGCTGCTGGGCTTCATGGCGATCGCGGCGGGCGTCGGCAGCGGCGTCAAGGGCTACAACTCCCAGCTCTCGGTGCCGCAGCTGTTCGCGAACATCTTCCCGGACTGGTTCACCGGCGTGGCCTTCGCCGCGATCGGCATCGGCGCGCTGGTGCCGGCCGCCATCATGTCCATCGCCGCGGCCAACCTGTTCACCCGCAACGTCTACAAGGACTGGCTCAAGCCCGCCGCCACCCCGGCCGACGAGACCCGCATCGCCAAGCTGGTCTCGCTGCTGGTCAAGGTCGGCGCGCTGGTCTTCGTGCTCGGCATGGACAAGCAGGCCGCGATCAACCTCCAGCTGCTGGGCGGCCTGTGGATCCTGCAGACCTTCGTGGCCATCGTCGGCGGCCTGTTCACCCGCTGGTTCCACCACTGGGCCCTGTTCGCCGGCTGGGCGGCCGGCATGGTCTACGGCACCTGGAAGGCGTACGGGATCGCCAGCCCGGCCACCAAGCACTTCGGCGGCAACGCGGACAAGATCCCCGGTATCGGCGAGATCGGCTACATCGGCCTGACCGCCTTCGCGCTCAACCTGATCGTCGCGGTGGTGCTCACCCTGGTCCTGCGCGCGGTCAAGGCGCCCGACGGCCCGGACGAGACCAAGCCGTCCGACTACAGCGCCGAGGCCGGCGACGACGAGCTGGAGAACGCGCCGGAGCCCGTAGCGGCGCACTGATTGCCGCTGCGCGCGCCCTGTGACCGCGCCGCCTTCTCCGTCAACACTGGAGAAGGCGGCGCGATCATATGTATGAACAGGCGTGCACGCCGGGCACCACCAGACCGGACCGGCAACCGGCCGGAACCTGATCGACCCACGGGGAGCTCGCGGCATGGCAGAACTCGGCACCACCCTCAACGGCCAGCACCAGTCCACCCAGAGCCCGCACCACCACGTCGCCGCCCACCGCCCGGCGTCGGCCACCCGGCTGCCGTCCGTGCTGATCGCCACCCGGCACGGCGAGTCCACCGCCAACGTCGAGTTCCAGCTGGCCGAGGCCGCCGGCGCGCTCAGCGTCCCGATCAGCTGCCGCGACGCCGACATCCCGCTGTCGCTGCAAGGCCAGCGGCAGGCCCAGGCGCTCGGCCGCTGGTGGGCCGCCCTGCCCAGCGCCGACCGCCCGCGCAGCGTCTGGTGCTCGCCGTACACGCGCACCGCCGAGACCGCCCGGATCGCCCTCGCCCAGGCCGCCGGGCTCGGCGCCGTCCCCGTCACCCTGGCCGTCCGCTACGACGAGCGGCTGCGTGACCGCGAACTCGGCGTCCTGGAGATGCTGCCGAAGGCCGCCATCGAGACCAAGCACCCCGAGGAGGCGGCCCGGCGGCGCAAGATGGGCGAGCTGTACTACCGCCCGCCCGGCGGCGAGTCCTGGGCCGACGTCGCGCTGCGGGTGCGCAGCCTGCTGCGGGACGTCTGCGAGGAGGAGGCCGGACGGCCCGTCCTGCTGGTCGCCCACGACTGCACGGTGCTGATGCTGCGCTACGCGCTGGACCGGCTGACCGAGCAGCAGCTCACCGCGCTCGGGCCCGTGCACAACTGCTCCACCAGCCTCTGGCGGGCCCAGGAGGGGCGGCTGCGGCCGGACCGCTGGAACACCGTCGACCACCTGGCCGCCGACACCGACTGACGACCGGGCGGGATCAGCAGCTGTCGGCGAAGCAGCGCCGGTAGGCCAACGGCGTGGTGCCCAGCCGGCGCCCGAAGTGGTGGCGCAGCGCGGCCGCGTTGCCGAAGCCGCAGCGCGCGGCGATCACGTCCACCGACTCGGTGGTCGACTCCAGCAGCCGCTGCGCCAGCAGCACCCGCTGCCCGGTCAGCCAGCGGTGCGGGGTGGTGCCGGTCTCCTGCTGGAAGCGCCGGGCGAAGGTGCGCGGCGACATGTGCGCCCGAACGGCCAGCTGCTCGACGGTGGCCTCCTCGTCCAGGTGGTGGCGCATCCAGTCGAGCAGCGGCGCCAGCGAGTCGCCGTCCCCCTGCGGCAGCGGACGGTTCACGAACTGGGCCTGCCCGCCCTCCCGGTGCGGCGCCACCACCATCCGGCGGGCGATCGCCCGGGCCACCTCCGCGCCCTGCACCTTGCGCACCAGGTGCAGACAGGCGTCGATACCGGCCGCCGTCCCCGCCGAGGTGACCACCGGGTCGTCGTCCACGTACAGCACGTCCGGCTCGACCACCGTCCTCGGGAAGCGCTCGGCCAGTTCCTCGCTGTGCCGCCAGTGGGTGGTCGAGCGGCGGCCGTCCAGCAGCCCGGCGGCGCCCAGCACGAAGGCGCCGCTGCAGATGGACAGCACCCGGCCGCCGTTCGCCACCACCGCGCGCAGCGCCTCCAGCAGCGGCTCCGGGTACCGCTCGCGGATCCCCGAGGCCGTCACCACCGCCAGGTCCGCCGCGGCCAGCCGCTCCGGGCCGTACGGGACGTCCACCGCGAAGCCCGAGTGGGTCGCGTGCGGGCCCGGACGGGCTCCGGCCAGCGCGAAGTCGTACCCGGGCAGGCCGTCCGCGGTGCGGTCCAGGCCGAAGACCTCGCAGGCCACGCCCAGTTCGAAGGGGTGGATCTCCTCCAGCACCACCGCGACCACGTTCCTCAGCATGCCGACCAGCATGCCCCGGCCGACCGGATGCGGGGAAGGGCCGGGGTGGCAGGATTTCGAGGCAAATGGTCATTCCTGCCACTCGTGGGCACCCGCGCCGCCCGGCCACAGTGGTGCCCATGGAACCCGGCACCCTCGCAAGCGCACTCGGCCTGGTCGGCGCCGTCGGCGGCTTCGGCCTGCTCGGCACCCTGATCGGCCGCGAACTCTCCCGCGGCCCCGCCTCCGGCCGCGACAACTACCACCGTCCGGGCGGCTACCCCGCCGACCCCGACCGCCCCGACCGGCTGTACGGCACCATGCCCGCCGCCTCGCTGCGCCCCTCCGCCGACCCGGCCACCCTCCCGGTCCGCTCCACCCCCGACATCAGAACCCCGCACGGCTCCGGCACACTTGCCCGATGGACTTCCTCATCCGCCAGGCCCTCCCGCGCGACCTCGAAGAGGCCGGCCGGATCACCGTCGAGGCCTTCGTCGGCGACGGCTACACCAAGCCCACGAGCGGTTACGTCGACCTGCTGCGGGACGCCGGACGCCGCTCCCGCGAGGCCGAACTCCTGGTCGCCGTCGACACGGCCGACGAACGGGTCCTCGGCTGCGTGACCTTCGCCGTCGGCGGCACCGAGTGGGCCGACATAGCCACCCCCCGGGAGGGCGAGATCCGGATGCTCGCCACCGCCACCGCCTCCCGCGGCCGCGGCGTCGGCGAGGCCCTGGTGCGCGCCACCATCGGCCGCAGCCGCGAACTCGGCCTGGCCGGCATGGCCTTCTCCACCCGCCCCGAGATGACCGCCGCCCACCGCGTCTACGAGCGCATCGGCTTCGTGCGCACCCCGGCGCGCGACTGGGCGCCGTACCCGGGGATGGACCTGATGGTCTACACGATGGCGTTCTGACGGCGTCCCGATCGCGCCTCGGAGTCCCACCGGGCACCCGGTCACGGGCGGAAGCGGCCGGCGTCCAAAGGCCTGTGACTTGAAATGACCATCTGATAGGGACGCTGCTAGGATCCGCCGCATGACGACGGGGAGTGCGCCTAGCGGCTGGTATGACGACCCTTCCGGCCAGCCCAACACGCGGCGCTGGTGGGACGGTTCCACCTGGACCGACAGAACCCAGGCCAAGCCCGGAGGCACCCCGGCGGCGCCGGGCCCGGCGCCCGCGCCGCCCACCCCGACCATGTCGTCCCTGCCGACCCAGACCGCCACGTCGGTCCCGCAGCCCGGACCGGCCGCCCAGCCCACGCCGGCTCAGCAGCCGCTCCAGCAGCCCGTGCAGCAGCCGAACCCGGTGCCGGGCCCCTGGCCCGCCGCGTCGGCGCCGCAGCCGATCCCGACCTCGGTGGTCTTCGAGACCGTCGAGCCGAACCGCGGCAAGAAGCGGGTCCTCCTGGCCGTCGGCGCCGTGGTGCTGTCCCTCGTGATGGCCGGCGCCGGCTACGTCGTCGGCCACAAGACCGGCGACTCGAAGTCGCCGACGGCGAGCGCCTCCCCGACGGCCGCGGGCGACCCCAAGAGCCCGAACGGCTTCATGGGCACCTCGCTGACCGGCGGCCAGACGCTCGCGGGCGGGCGCCAGGTCACCGGCCAGGACGGCAAGATGAACTTCATGGTGCCGCAGGACTGGCAGGTCCAGACCGACGCCAAGAACCCGAACGACATCCGGTACGCGGTCAACCCGTACGCCTGCGTCGGCCACGGCAACGGGGCCTGCACCCGCGGCCTGATCGTCCAGAACCTGCGTGTGTTCAACGGCGGTTGGTCCGACCCCAAGTCCCTCGTGCTCGGCATGGGCCAGCTCCTCTACAACGCCCGCTTCGGCTCGGACGCGCCCACCCCGCCGGAGCCGGTGAAGCAGTCGGCCGTCAAGATCCAGAACATGGACGGCTACCTCGCCCTGTGGCACGTGCCGATGTCGAGCGGCTCCTCGACCCCGGACAGCTACTGCGGCGTCCTGGAGGTCACCCCGGCGGCCGGCGCGACCACCGTGCCGGTGCTGCAGATCTGCCTGGACCAGGCGTCGGAGGCGCCGCCGCTGACGGTCATGGACCAGATCGCGAACTCCGTCAAAATCACGCCGTGACAGGCTGATCGGCCCCGCAGGCCCCGCTCTCCGGCGGGGCCTGCGGACGTTGCGGGCCGCAGGCCCCGCCCACCCCGGCTCTGACCGGCCGAACGCTGCCCGTATGCTGACCGCTTGAACGACAATCCGACCATGCCCATGTAAGAGCGTCGGCACCGCCGAAACGTCCAGCGACGGGCGGGTGACCACGGCCGACGGGCGGCGACAGAGCAGGAAACCAGCGGCTCCGGTGCGACGGAGCGGTTGTATGGGGGAATACCGGTGGACTCCACCAACGAACACGCGGCGAACCGGACCGGCCGGGGACGAGGGCGCCACGGACGCATACTCCCCCGGGCCCGGCACGAACGGCGGCTCGTCCGGCGGGACCTGCGCAACAGCGCCGCCCAGCGCGCCTACGTCGCCTGCGCCGACACCACCGGCCCGCTGACCCCGGGCGAGGACGGCGCCACCGTCCGCTACCGCTCGGTCTCCTCCCGCGGCGTCAAGTTCGTCATGACCGTCCTGGTCACGGCCAACGCGCTCGCCGGCCTCGTCTTCGTCGGCTGGCTGCTGCTGCCCGAGCACATCCCCGGCTCCGGCGTGGGCTGGTCTCCAGACTGGCGGATCAACCTGGCGCGCATCTGCTTCTGCGCCGTCATCACGGTCGAAGTGATCCGCCTGGTCCAGAACCTCGCCGTCTGGGTCTTCGCCTTCCGCGCCAAGGACCCCCTCCCGGTCACCCCGCCGCCCGGCCTCAAGGTCGCCGTGCTCACCACGATCGTGCCCTCCAAGGAGCCGATCGAGATCGTCGAGCGCACCCTCGAAGCGATGCTGCGGATCGAGTACGACGGCCAGGTCGACGTCTGGATCCTCGACGAGGGCGACGACGACCGGGTCAAGAAGATGGCCGCCCGCCTCGGCGTCCACCACTTCAGCCGCAAGGGGCGCCCCGAGTACAACCAGGCCGAGGGCGAGTTCCGGGCCAAGACCAAGTCCGGCAACCACAACTCCTGGCGCGCCGAGCACGAGCACGGCTACGACGTGGTGGCCCAGATGGACCCGGACCACGTCCCGCTGCCCTGCTTCCTGGAACGCACCCTCGGCTACTTCCGCGACCCCGACGTCGCGTTCGTCGTCGCCCCGCAGGTGTACGGCAACATGTACGACAACTGGGTCGCCCACGGCGCCTCCGTGCAGCAGTACCTCTTCTCCGGCCTCGTCGAGCGCGGCGGCAACGGCATGGACGCGCCGCTGCTGATCGGCACCAACCACCTGTACCGTCCCACCGCTTGGCAGCAGATCGGCGGCTACCAGGACTCGATCATCGAGGACCATCTGACCAGCATGCGGATCCAGGCTACCGTCAACCCGGAGACCGGCCACCGCTGGAAGGGCGTCTACACCCCCGACGTCCTCGCCGTCGGCGAGGGGCCGACCTCCTGGACCGACTACTTCAACCAGCAGAAGCGCTGGGCGTACGGCATCTGGGAGATCCTGCTCAAGAGCCGCCTGCGCTCCGGCCTCAAGCTGCGGCTGCGCCAGCGCGTGCTGTACGGGCTCGTCCAGTTCTACTACCCGAGCGTGGCGGTCAACACCGTCCTCGGCAGCCTCGCCACCTCCGTCTACCTGGCCCTCGGCGTCACCTCCATCCACCTCAACAGCACCCACTGGATGGCCCTGTGGGGCGCCAGCATGGGCAGTTGGTTCGTGCTGTGGCTGTGGCTGCGCCGGTTCAACCTGGCCGCGCACGAGCGGCGCGAGATCGGCATGGCCGGCATGGGCCTGGCCCTGTTCGCCGGCCCGGTGTACGTCGTCGCGGCGCTGGCCGCGCTGCTGCGCCGGCCGCTCGCGTACGCCGTCACCGCCAAGGGCGACCTGCGCAGCGCCGAGTCGCTGTCGACGTTCCGGCTGCACCTGCTGTGGGCGGCGGTCGCGGGCGGGCTGCTCGGGGCGAGCTTCACGCTCCACCACGACATCTGGATCCTGCGGTTCTGGGCGTTCGTCAGCCTGTTCACCGGGATCGCACCGGTCGTCATCTCCTTCGTCAGCGGCCGCCGCGAGGCTCGCGCCCGGCGCGCCGCCGAGGCGCACAGGAGCGCCGAAGCCGTCGAGGCGCCCGCGGCCCGGCCGCTGTCGACGCAGCGCGCCGAGTCCGTGCACGGCGAGTCCGGACACAGCGAGCCGGCGCGCGCCGAAGAGCCCGAGCCCGCCGAGGAGTTCGAGGAACTGCTGGAGCCCGCCCGGGCCGGCGGCCGCCGCGAGCAGGAGGTCCGCTGATGCTGCGGGTCACCGTCCCCCGGATCGCCGCCCTGGTCGCCCTGGCCCTGATGGTCGGGTACACCTTCGTGCTCGCGCCCCGACTCTCCCACAACCACGACCAGGCCCCGTACGGCTTCGCCGGCGCCGCCCCCACCGCCATGCCGAGCTGGCTCACCAGCGCCCTGGCCGCCTCCCCGACCGCCGCCCCCGCGACGGCCGCCCCCGGCGCCACGGCGGCCCCGTCCCCGACGCCGCCCCCGCCGCCGCAGTTCCCGCCGGCCGGCGAGGCGTTCACCGGCATCATGACCAAGACCGGCCCGTACGACCTCTCACCGCTCGACGACTTCACCTCCGCCGTCAAGCACCAGCCAAACGTGCTGGAGTTCTCGGTCGGCTGGTGGGACCGGACGTTCGACCGCCGGATCTTCGACACCGTCGCCCAGCGCGGCATCATGCCGATGGTCGCCTGGGAGCCCTGGGACTACCGCAAGGAGGCGAAGGAGGACAAGCTCCGCGGCGAGCAGCCCGAGTACACCCTCTCCAACATCATTGACGGGAAGTTCGACGACTACATCAAGACCTGGGCCGAGGGCATCAACGGCCTCGGCTACCCGGTCGCGCTGCGCTTCGCCCACGAGATGAACGGCTACTGGTACCCGTGGGCCGAGCAGGCCAACGGGAACAAGAAGGGCCAGTACGTCCAGGCCTGGAAGCACGTCCACGACATCTTCAAGCAGGTCGGCGCGACCAAGGTCACCTGGGTGTGGAGCCCCAACGTCGACTACGAGAACGCCACCAGTCTCAACACGCTGTACCCGGGCGACGACTACGTCGACTGGATCGGCCTGTCCGGCTACTACGGCACCACCGGCGTCGAGAAGTACAAGTCCTTCGACCAGATCTTCCAGCCGACCATCAAGGAGCTCCGGGACTTCACCCAGAAGCCCGTGGTGATCACCGAGACCGGGGCCACCGACACCTCCGGGCTCAAGGCGCAGTGGATCACCGAGATGTTCTCGGAGCTCCCCCAGCACCCGGACATCATCGGCGTGATCTGGTACGAGGCGCGCAAGGAGGTCGACTGGCGGGTCGCCGCGTCCGACGCGGCCTCCCAGGCGTACGCCGCCGCGGTCTCCGCGCCCCGCTACAACACGCCGTGGACCGTCCTCTCCGTGCCGGCCCTGACCGTCGCACCGCCGCCTCCCCCGGCGCCCGCCCCGGCGCCCGACCCGTCGCCGTCGGCCTCCCCGTCGGCCAGCGCCAGGCCCAGCGTCCCGGCCCGGAAGCCGACCGCCACCGCCACCCGGCCGCGGTCGAGCTCCACCCCAGCCGGGTGAGCGCGCCCCAGGCCCGGCCGACGGACCGTACGACCACGCAGCAGCTGGGAGGCGAGAACCCCATGACCAACCCCGCCGTGCCCGCAACCGGGCGCCCCGGCCGGCGCCCGTGGTGGGCGCTCGCACCGACCGTCGTCATCGTGCTGGTCCTGTGCGCCCTGCTGCTCCCCCGGGACCACCGGGAACCCGCCAGGCCCGCCAAGGCCGCCCCGGTGGTCACCCCGCTGCCCGCCGCCACCGCCGGCGAGATCTGCTCCACCGCGCAGAACCGATACCCCTCGCAGGCCGTCGACTCCGGCCACTACCTGATCAATCCCAACGAGTGGAACGCCACCGGCGGCCTGTGCATCAGCGGCACCGACGACGCCACCGGCTTCAAGGTCACCCGCAGCGGCATCGGCCCTGCCAGCCTGACCGACCCCGACCGCGGCCCCGGCGCCTACCCGCACATCAGCACCCAGTTCCAGCCCGGCACCGGACCGCTGCCCATCCCCGTCAGCAACCTGCGTTACGCGACCAGCAGTTGGCACACCACCCAGATCGACTCCGGCGTCTACAACGCCTCGTACGACATCTGGTACAGCAACAGCCGCACCAGCTGCTCGTTCACCGAGAGCGCCGAGCTGATGATCTGGCTGCGCGGCAACGGCAAGTCCCCGTTCGGCGACGAGGCCGGCGAGCTCAAAGCCGGCGGCACCTCCTACCGCGTGTACCAGGCGCCGAAGACCAGCAGCCACACGCTGATCACCTACGAGATGGCCACCAGCACGTCCTCCGTCACCGACCTGGACCTGCGGGCCTTCACCCGCGACGCCGTCCAGCGCGGCTACGTCCCGGCCGGTTCCTACCTGTGCGCCGTCCAGGCCGGGTTCGAGATATGGGACGGCGGCGCCGGGCTCGGCAGCGACTCGTTCTCGTTCCAGGCGGCCGCCGGCCAGCCCAGCGGCGCGATCACCTCGGCCCTGCCGGGCCTGTGCCTGGACAGCCGGGTGAGCGGCGACCCGGCCGCGGTCGGCGCGGGCACCTGTGACGGCTCCGCTGCCCAGACCTGGACGATGGCGGACGACGGCTCGATCGGCCAGTCCGGACGCTGCGTCGAGGACCCCGCCATCGGCTTCCCGGTCCTCACTGCCTGCACCTCCCGGCCCGACCAGCGCTGGCGGGTGACCCCAACGGGACAGCTCGCGAACCAGGACACCGGGCGCTGCGTCGAAAACCCGGCGAGCCCGGGGGCCCCTTCGGGGACGGCTCCGGGGGCCGCCACGGGCGGCGCGCTGCAGGTGCGGATGCGCCCGTGCGACACCCGCACAGGGCAGGAATGGCACCCCCCGGCCTGAGCAGTTTATCGCACACCAGCTCGAACATTTGTGCGGCGCGACACTACATGTGGGGCTGCATCGGATTCCCGACACTAGATGTATGCTCGTCCCTGCTGTCGATGCAGGGGAACCCGGTGGGAGTCCGGGACTGCCCCGCAGCGGTGTGCGGGCGGCTCCAGCAGCCATGTCCGCGAGTCCGAGTACCTGCCGACGGCGTGCCCACGGCCCTCCCGCAGAGGCCGCACCAGCACCAGCAGTACACCTCCGGGCCTCGCGGGCGGGCCGGGGAGACACCGTCGCGCGGCGCCGTTTGCGTTCGCGCCGTGCTCCCCTGCCCAGATCGGTCCGGTGCCACCCGATCACCGCCGCCGATCGCCGCCAGGAGAGAGCGCCTTGACCACCGCTGCCTCAGCCACCCTGCCCGCCCAGGGAACCGGTTCCGCCTTCACCGACCCGACGGTCTCCGACCCCGGCGGAGCGCTGCTGCGGCTTCTCACCGACCGCAGCGTCGACCTCACCGAGGTGGATCCCGGCCATGTCGCCGCCGCCGCGCTGCGCGGCCGCCACGCCGGCTCGGACTTCGCCGAGCTGCGCGGGCTGGCCGTGGACGCCGCCGCGTCGATGATCGCCGAGGACCCCCAGTACTCGAAGCTGGCGGCCCGCCTGCTCGCCCTGGAGATCGTCGACGAGGCGAACAGCCAGGGCTCGGTCTCCTTCTCCGCCTCGATCGCCGTCGGCCACGCCGAGGGCCTGATCGGCGACACCACCGCGGCCTTCGTCGCCAAGCACGCCGCCGCCCTGGACGCGCTGATCGACGCCTCCGGCGACGACCGCTTCGAGTACTTCGGCCTGCGCACCGTGCAGTCCCGCTACCTGCTGCGCCACCCGATCACCCGCAAGGTGATCGAGACCCCGCAGCACTTCCTGCTCCGCGTCGCCTGCGGCCTGGCGGTCGGCGACTCCGAGCAGTCGGTGCGCGAGGTGGCCGAGCTGTACGGCCTGATGAGCCGCCTGGAGTACCTGACCTCCTCGCCGACGCTCTTCAACTCCGGCACCCGGCACCCGCAGATGTCGAGCTGCTACCTGCTCGACTCCCCGCTGGACAACCTGGACTCGATCTACAACCGCTACGCGCAGATCGCCCGGCTGTCCAAGCACGCCGGCGGCATCGGCCTGTCCTACTCGCGCATCCGCTCCCGCGGCAGCCTGATCCGCGGCACCAACGGCAAGTCCAACGGCATCGTCCCGTTCCTGCGCACCCTCGACTCCTCGGTCGCCGCGGTCAACCAGGGCGGCCGCCGCAAGGGCGCGGCCTGCGTCTACCTGGAGACCTGGCACGCCGACATCGAGGAGTTCCTGGAGCTGCGCGACAACACCGGTGAGGAGGCGCGCCGCACCCACAACCTCAACCTGGCGCACTGGATCCCGGACGAGTTCATGCGCCGGGTCAACGCCAACGCCGACTGGTCGCTGTTCTCCCCCGCCGACGTGCCCGAGCTGGTCGACCTGTGGGGGGCCGACTTCGACGAGGCGTACCGCAAGGCCGAGCTGGCCGGCAAGGCCGTGCGCACCATCCCGGCGCAGACCCTGTACGCCCGCATGATGCGCACCCTGGCGCAGACCGGCAACGGCTGGATGACCTTCAAGGACGCCTCCAACCGCGCCGCCAACCAGACCGCGCTGCCGGGCCGCACGGTGCACTCCTCCAACCTGTGCACCGAGATCCTGGAGGTCACGGACGACTCCGAGACCGCCGTCTGCAACCTCGGCTCGGTCAACCTCGGCGCGCACGTGGCCGCCGGTGCCTCGGTCGAGGACCTGCTCGGTGCGATGGACTGGGAGCGGCTGGACGCCACCGTGCGCACCGCCGTCACCTTCCTCGACCGCGTGGTGGACATCAACTTCTACCCGACCACCGAGGCCGGCACCTCCAACTCCCGCTGGCGCCCGGTCGGCCTCGGCGTGATGGGCCTGCAGGACGTCTTCTTCAAGCTGCGGATCGACTTCGACTCGGCCGAGGCGAAGCAGCTGTCGACGCTGATCGCCGAGCGCATCATGCTCACCGCCTACGAGCGCTCCGCCGACCTGGCCGAGCAGCTGGGCCGCCACGAGGCGTACGGCGAGACCCGCGCCGCCCGCGGCGAGCTGCACATCGACCACTTCCCGAGCGCCGCCCCGCAGTGGGCCGACCGCTGGACCGCGCTGCGCGCCCGGATCGCCGAGACCGGCCTGCGCAACTCGCTGCTGCTCGCGATCGCCCCGACCGCGACCATCGCGTCGATCGCCGGCGTGTACGAGTGCATCGAGCCGCAGGTGTCCAACCTGTTCAAGCGCGAGACCCTCTCCGGCGAGTTCCTCCAGGTCAACCCGTACCTGGTGCGCGAGCTCAAGGAGCTCGGCGTCTGGGACCAGCAGACCCGCGACGCGCTGCGCGACGCCAACGGCTCCGTCCAGGAGTTCAACTGGCTGCCCGCCGAGGTGCGTTCGCTGTACCGCACGGCGTGGGAGCTGCCGCAGCGCGCGCTGATCGACCTGGCCGCGGCGCGCATGCCGTACCTGGACCAGAGCCAGTCGCTGAACCTGTTCATGGCGGCGCCGACCATCGGCAAGCTCAGCTCGATGTACGCCTACGCGTGGAAGGTCGGTCTGAAGACCACCTACTACCTGCGCTCGCGCCCCGCCACCCGGATCGCCCAGGCCGCCTCCGGCACCGCCCGCGCCGCCGCGCCGGTGCCCGCCAACACGATCCCTGTGGGCACCCCGACCCTCACCCCGGAGCAGGAAGCCGCCATCGCCTGCTCCCTGGAGAACCCCGAGTCCTGCGAGGCCTGCCAGTAATGTCCGACGACCGCGAGAAGATGCTGCTCGACCCCGGGTTCGAGCTGACCCTGCGCCCGATGCGCTACCCGTCGTTCTACGACCGGTACCGCGACGCGATCAAGAACACCTGGACCGTCGAGGAGGTGGACCTGCACTCCGACGTCGCCGACCTCGCCAAGCTGAGCGAGGGCGAGCGGCACATGATCGGCCGGCTGGTCGCCTTCTTCGCGACCGGTGACTCGATCGTCGCGAACAACGTCGTGCTGAGCCTCTACAAGCACATCAACTCCCCGGAGGCGCGCCTGTACCTGTCGCGCCAGCTGTTCGAGGAGGCCGTCCATGTGCAGTTCTACCTGACGCTGCTGGACACCTACCTCCCGGACCCGGAGGACCGCGCGGCGGCCTTCGCCGCGGTGGAGAACATCCCCTCCATCGCCCAGAAGGCGAAGTTCTGCTTCAAGTACATGAACGCGGTCGACCACATCGACTCGCTGCAGACCAAGGAGGACCGCCGCGCGTTCCTCCTGAACCTGATCTGCTTCGCGGCGTGCGTCGAGGGCCTGTTCTTCTACGGCGCGTTCGCGTACGTGTACTGGTTCCGGTCGCGCGGTCTGCTGCACGGCCTGGCCACTGGCACCAACTGGGTGTTCCGCGACGAGTCCATGCACATGGACTTCGCGTTCTCCGTGGTGGACACCGTCCGCGAGGAGGAGCCCGACCTCTTCGACGACGAGATGGCCAAGCAGGTGACGGAGATGCTGGAGGAGGCCGTCGAGGCCGAGCTCCAGTTCGCCCAGGACCTGTGCGGTGACGGCCTGCCCGGCATGAACACCGCCTCCATGCGCGAGTACCTCCAGGCTGTGGCCGACCAGCGCCTGGCCCGCCTGGGCCTGCCGATCCGGTACGGGTCGGCGAACCCGTTCGGCTTCATGGAGCTCCAGAACGTCCAGGAGCTGACCAACTTCTTCGAGCGTCGGGTGTCGGCGTACCAGGTCGCCGTCGAGGGCTCGGTCTCCTTCGACGACGACTTCTAAGAAGCAGGGTTCAGCGGGGGAGCGCCGCTCGGCGCTCCCCCGCTTCTCCGATGGGCCAGCTCGGCCCGTCCTCATCGCGCAGCCACACCCACTGCTTCTCCGGCGTGACGGTGATCCCGTAGTCGTACGGCGTCGGGTGGCCGTGAGCCTCCCACTGCGACCAGGCGGTCAGCAGCTCGTCGCCGATGCGCTGCGGGCCGCCTTGATGCAGCACGGTGCTGCCGTCGCCACGCGCGGACAGCGCCGCCCACGACGCGTTGCCGTCGTGGATCCAAGCGTTGACGCCGTCCTCGTCCCGGCCGGTGATCACTATGGCGTCCGAAACAGCGACGCGCAGTGCGAACCGCAGATCCCAGTCGCCGGCCAGCGGAGCGAGGTCGCGTTCAACGACTTCCTCAGCCTCGGGATCACCGTTGCCGCGCACTTTCGCGTAACCGGTCGGTGCCCAGACTGGGCCGGACCGGTCAGCCATGAACTGTCCGAGGCCCTGCACCCAACCGCTCGCCCTGCAACCGTCGGGGGCCACTGTGAGCGCCACGTGGCCAAGCCGTCCCCAGGGATAGACGATCCGACCGCCGGGCCTGGCGGCCTTGATCCACTCGTACGGAACGGTCTCGACGGCGTAGGTCGCGTGGATCCGGTCGAACGGGCCGCCGGGCGGCACACTGCTGGTGCCGTTGCCCACGAGCGTTTCGGCATCAACCCCGGCGGCGCCGAGCCGTCGGCGGGCGAACGCCACGAGGTCTTCATCGATCTCCGTGGAGACGACCAAGCCGGGACCGGCGCGCCACGCGGCAAGCGCACAGCTCCACCCCTGGCCAGTGCCGATGTCCCACACCGTGTGGCCGGGCTCCAGCCTCAGGCTGTCCAGCATGTCCGCCACCACGGCCGGTGCCGAGAGGCTGGAGGACGGAAGTCCGTCGGTGACCTGGGTGACCGCCGCCGCGTCCGGACCGGCGTACAGCTCGTCCGCCCACCCGGCCGGATCGGTCGCCCGGTCGAGCGGGACGTAGCGGTGGCCGTCCCAATGCCAGAGCCGATCCGGCGCGAACGCGTCGCGAGGCAGCACAGCCATGGCTTCACGCAGCCACGGCGAATCGGCCGGCCACGCCCGGCATCGCTCCATCACCGCCGCCAACTGCGCCCGGCGGCCCACCAGGTCATCGGTCACTTCTTATACTTTCCGTCGCTCGGCGGCGGAGGCGGCACCTGCCCGTCGGCATTGCCCGGCGGCGGGGTCCCCTGCCCCGGATCCGGCGGCGGCTTCTTGTGCTCACCCATACGTCGCTCCCTTCGCGTGCGGAACACGTCCGGTTGCGAATCCTCGCGCGGCACCGCTGCTCGGCGGTAGACGGCGCAGATGCATACCCGGAGGCGCGTGCCCACCCGAGACGCGCGCCCCTGCGGCCAGGAGGAGAACGCTGGATGGTGCCCCGCACGGCCACAGCCCGTGCGGGGCACCTCTGTTGTCTCAGTCGGTCGGAAACTCGCCGCCCTTGACCCCCGCGACGAACGAAGACCAAGCATCAGCCGGGAAGAGCAGGGCAGGCCCGTCCGGGTCCTTGGAGTCGCGTACTGGTACGACACCGGTCACACCGCCGGCCACCTCGACACAATCACCGCCCTGGCCGCTGAAGCTGCTCTTACGCCAGTCAAGTCCAGCTGCGGCTGGAACGACCTCAGCGACCTCAACACAATCGCTCTGCGCGCCCGAGTACGAGGACTTGCGCCACTTAAGTCCGACAACGGAAGCAGACGACAGGAACTTACGCACCATTTCTAGACCTTGTCCTTTGCACGCTCGATGAGTGCGACCGATTCGGTACGCGGCAGTGACTCCGCCAGGGCACGGCGGAACAGGTTGGTGTACTTGAACACTTCCTCCGGCTCCTCGATGTAGAGCGTGCTGAGGAGGCTGTCGACGTACACCACGTCTGTTTCGGTCGCCTCGGGGAAGCTCAGGATCGCAACGGGGCCGAAGAGCGCAGCGTGAACATCAGATTCCTCTGGCAAGACCTGGATGTTGATGTTCGGCTGTTCGGCACTCGCCACCAAGAAGTCGAGTTGTTCCCGCATGACCACCTGGCCGCCAATCCGGTGCTTCAACACGGATTCGGAAAGGACGACCCACATGCGAAGCGGCGCCTCCCTCATGAGCACTGCACGCCGCTCCTGCCGGACCTTCGTGAGCCGCTCGACCTGCTCCGGGGTTGCATCCTCTATCTGAGCGCGGACCACCGCACGCGTGTAGTCCTCAGTCTGCAGCAGCCCCGGCACCAGGAACGTCTGGATGCTGTACATGTCCGATGCATCGGATTCCAGTGCGATGAAGTCGGCATAGAGCGGCGACAGCGTGTCCGAGTAGCGATCCCACCATCCGCGCAGACGACCTTCGCGCGACAAGGCCTCCAGTCGACTCCGCGTCTCCGGATCCGTCACTCCGTACAGATCGAGCAGCAGCCGGAGATCCACCAGTCGAATGCCCGACTGAGCGGCCTCGATTCGACTGATCTTGCTCTCTGCGCAGGCCAGCTGCCGAGCCGACTGGGCGATCGTCAGATCGGCACCTGCCCGTAGCTCCTTGAGCGTTCGGGCCAGCCGCCGCTGCCGAACTGTCGGGTTCTTGTTCACCGGCACCGTCGCGACCTCCCCACTTCTGTGAGCTGTCAGTCTGCCTCCCCCTGGCACCGACAACAATCTTTGATCACTTCTAAAGTAGGGACTTGCACTCTAGAAGTCCCCAGGAGCATGCTACTCAACGTAGTCCGCTACTCGACACGCTGTGATCATGGCGGGCTCATCGACCGGGCATTCCCATGCCCTCTTCAGCCGCTCTCACCTGCACACTCCAGAGGTGGCCCTGCCATGCCTGAGCAGACCTGTTGGCTCCCCCGGCACCACAAGTCCCCCCGAGCCGCCCGCCACGAGCTCCGCGAGTTCCTCCTCCCCCGCCCCTCCGGCGAACTCCTCCTCCCCATCGGCGAGTTGCTCGTCAGCGAGCTCGTCACCAACGCCGTCCAGCACGCCCGCGCCCCGCGCGGGCGTCTGATCTTCGTCCGCTTCCAGCTCTCCCCGAACAGCACCCTCCGCATCGAGGTGCACGACGCCGACAGCGAGAAGCCCACACTCCGGCCCGCCCCCACCTCGTCCGAGACCGGTCGAGGCCTGTTCCTCGTCCAGAAGTTGGCGCAGAGCTGGGGCTGCTCCCCCCGCGAGGGCGGCATCGGCAAGTTCATCTGGTGCCACGTCACCCCCGAGGCGGCCGCCGCGTGAGCGCCGTCCGGGCCGAGATCACCGGCATCATGCCGGCCGCCGACTTCCCCAGCCTCGACCACGCGCTGCCCGTCCTCTGGGAGCGCGTCCGCACGCTCCCCATCCGCGAGGCCCACCGCGACTTCATCCGCATCTGCATCGGCCCCGCCGGTGGCGAGGGCGTCGCCCGCTGCCTCGACCGGGGCGGCAGCTGGAGCACCACCCTCTACGTCGGCGAGATGACCGACTGGACCGCCCACCCCATCACCATCACCACCGTCCACCCCTGAACTCCACCGCTCCCGCCCGGCGTCCACGCCGGGCGGGACAGCCACATCCCCCCGGGGCCCGGTGCACAGGAAGTCGGCGGGGCCGACTTCCTGCGCGCCACGTCAGCCGTGGTCCTCCCAGTCCGGGGCGCAGAAGCGGGCCCCGCTGACCACGGTGTCCCCGGCCCGGTCGGCCCGGACGAACAGGTTGGTCCCGTCCGGCCCCTGATCCCCGGCGCAGGTGAGGCGCAGGCTCAGGTCATGGTCCTCGATGTACCGGACGACGGCCGCGTCGACCTCGGTGACCGGCCTGCCGATCAGCTCGATGCCATCGAACTCGACCAGGGGCCCGGTGCGCCCGTGCACGGTCACGGCCCCCAGCGTGGGGACACCCTCCGGCCGCCAGTAGTGGGCCGTCACCCCGGCCCGGTCGAAGCGGTCCTCCGCCAGGGACCACGGTCCGGCCCCGTGCCACTTCGCGGCGTACCGCCCTCGGCGCGCGGTCGGCGCCTCACCGTCCAGCGCGGCCGCCACCTGCGACGGGCTCATCCCGAACCGCAGCGGACCGACGCTCTCCAGCGGCGCGCAGCCCCAGCGCGGCCGGTCCCCGTCCGCCCTCACCGGCCACTCCCCGGGGTTCGCGTCCCACTCCTGGACGCGGCGCCACCGCTTGACCGGCTCGCTCCCGTACAGGTCTTCGGCCGGCGCCGGGCCGACGAACAGCGCGTCGGTGACCATCCGGTCCGTCCGCTCCGCGTACCCCTCGGCCGACAGCGCCCATTCCTTCCTGGCGCCCATCGACAGCCCCCAGGCCGCCACCTCCGGATCGCCGCTCCAGTTCACCCGCATCGAGGCCCCCTCCCGACGGGCGAGTTCGACGAGGTCCGCCCGCAGCTCGGACGGCACCCGGGCGATCAGCTCGACCTCCCCCAGCCGCACCAGCGGGCCGTCCAGCGCGTCGACCGCCACCGCGACCAGCCGCTGCCCCTCCCCGTAGATCGCGGTCACTTCGGAACCGTCGTACCGCTGCCAGGACAGCTCGCCCTCCACCCCCTGCGACACATAGGCGATGGCCCCGTCCAGCGCCGCCTTCACCTCATCCGGGCTCATCCCGAACCGCAGCGGCCCGACCCCCACCAGCGGATCGAGCACCCACCGCGCCCGCTCCTCCCCCGGCTTCCTGCTCCACCAACGCACCACGCCACACACCCCCGCAAGCTCGCTCCACCCGCCCCCGGCACCACCTACCGACGATCTTGCCGGTCACCCTAGGGACCCCTACCGACAGTTGGCCCCGCCGACTTCCCGGGCAGCGCGCGCAACCGGAACTCCAGGGAAACAAAAAAGCGGACAGGTCCGGCATGCCGTGCATGCCGGACCTGTCCGCACTATCGAGCAGGACGACCCTGCGGCCTCCGAGCCGCGAACTCAGCGAACCACCGAGCCGCCCGCTCGGACGTCAGGAGGTGCGCTGGAGCGTGATCTTGCTGACCCCGTTGACGGTCAAGCAGGCGAGCCCACTGTTGTCGAGGTAGCTCTTCACGATGGTCCAGCCCGCCGGAATCGGACTGTCGGCACAGGCGTCCACCTGGGTGCCGATCGGGAGGCCGTCGACCTTCTCGATCACCCGCACGCCGCCGGGGAACATCATCCAGCACCCCGGCGGCGGCCTCCACCCGAGGTCGACGTACCCGGCCGGCGTCGGGGTATCGGCGCACACCATCGTGGTGCTACCCGGGGCCGCGGTGTCGGCCTGGGCAGGGGCAACGGACAGGACGGCGGTGGCGGCGGCGAAGCCCAGGGCTATGCCGGCGCGGGTGACGCGCTTCATGGTTGCGAAACTCCCCTTCAATACAACATTGATATGTACGTGGATCTTTATAGCGCCGCGACAGAGCCGGCCCGACAGTGCCTTTTCGGGCACCAGGCGACGCACCATGTCCGAAAAAATCGCTTGCAGAACCAGCACACAGGGCTTTGCAGGGGAATGTCAGTTCCCGATCCCACAACCCCGAATCATTACGCCCACGATCAACCGGAATTACTGCCGGTTCACGCCTCGCAGTTTCCTCCCCGACTGACCCCCCTCGCCGCGGACCACAGCACGAAGGCCGGTGCGGATCGCTCCGCACCGGCCTCCAACTGACCATCAGGCCTTACTCGTTCGGTACCGTCGCGTACTTCGCGGCGCCCTCGGCCATCTGCTTCAGGGCGTCCTTGCGGTCCCGCTTCGACAGCTTGTCGATGTAGAGGGTGCCGTACAGGTGGTCGGTCTCGTGCTGCAGGCAGCGGGCGAAGAAGCCGGTGCCCTCGACGCGGATCGGCGTGCCGTCCTTGTCGACGCCGGTCACGGCCGCGTAGTCCGGGCGCGGCAGCTCGGCGTAGGCGGTCGGGACGGACAGGCAGCCCTCGTTGCCGTCGTCGAGCACCCGGCGGCGGTCGGCCGGGTACTCCTCCAGCTGCGGGTTGATCACGTGGCCGATGTGGCGCACGCCCTCGTCGTCCGGGCAGTCGTAGACGAAGACCTTGAGGTCGACGCCGATCTGGTTGGCGGCCAGGCCCACGCCCTCGGCGGCGTACATCGACTGGAACATGTCGTCGATCAGCGCGGACAGTTCACCGTCGAACGCGGTGACGTCCTTGACCTCGCGGTGCAGCACCGGGTTGCCCACGACGGTGATCGGACGCGCGGTGCCCTTGGTGAGGTCGGGCTCCTCACCGATCACCTTGGCCGGCGCCTCAGGCGCCGCCCCCTCCACGTCGTGCTCGTGCTCGTGGTCGTGCTGCTCCGCCATGTCTTCCGCTTCCATAGGTCCTACGCGTACCTCACCAGGGTACTCAGCACACTTCTTCGAGATCCCGGTAAGCCCGGCTTCCGGGGGCGGCCGCGACCCAGCGGTCCAACAGCACCCGGACCAGGTGGGCCGGGGCCGCGATCCCGCACTCGCGCTCGACCAGCCAGGACATCCCGGCGGCGCCGCCCTGGCTGAGGTGGCTGAGGTGGCCGGGGTGGGCGGCGTCGCCGTCGTCGTGCGGGTCGTGGTGGGCGACGATGCCGTCGTCGGAGGCCATCCGGCTCTCCGAACAGGCCCGGCACAGCAGCCGCACCGAGGAGGTCCAGTCCTCGGCCGCGTAGCCGGCCTCGGCGACCAGCCGCTCCAGGGCGTCCCGGTCACCGGACGTGGCGGCCTGCAGCAGCACCACGTAGGTCGGCACCGGGGAGGGCGCCCACAGCTCGATCTCGTCGAACACCGGGTAGGCGACGCCGTCGGTGACCCGCTCGCCGTGCGGGGCGCCGTCGTGCAGCACCACCTCGCCCCAGCGGCGGCCGGAGGAGGGCAGCGGGATGGACAGCACCTCGATCCGGGCCGGGTCCAGGCGCCGGCCCCACACCACCTCGGACTCGCCCTCCGGGGACAGCCGCACCGGGGTGGTGCCGAGGTCCAGGCTGACCGGGCCGTCCACGCCGGGGCCGCCGGGCAGCTTGAGCCCGTACGCCTGCCAGGCGCGGCGGGCCAGCGGCCAGTCCTGCAGCGCGGTGGCGGTGATGCCGAGGTTCCACCAGTCGGGGGCGCCGTGCTCGCGGTCCAGCAGGGCGACGGCGCGCAGGCCGGCCGAGCGGGCCTGCTCCCAGTCCCGGCGGAACTTGTGCAGCAGGGCGAGGTTGAACCAGGAGTCGGACAGCCAGGGCTCCAGGTCGGCGGCCATCACCAGCAGGGCGCCGGCGTCCTCGTAGCGGCCGTCGCCGATCAGCGTGAAGGCCCGATCGGTCGTCTGCCGCCAGGTGGCGGACGGCCGGTGCCGTGCCCGGTGGAAGATCCTCACGTTCGTCCCTGCCGTCGTCGTCCGCTCAAGTCCCGTGACCGACGGGCCCGTCCCGTCCTCGACGGGGTCCGGGTCCCGGTGCCCCGGGTCGGTGTTCCACGCTACGACCGCATCCAACCACGCTCGCCCCCGCCCGCGCTCCCCACCGCCGAGGTTGGGGCCCGCCCCTCCCCAGCCTGCCCGCCGGAGCGCGCCTCCTCAACCCCTGGACGCACGGGCCCGACCCGAGGCCGAGCGGGCCTCGATCCACCGACGGGACGGTCGCGGACGGGATGGTCGCGGACGGGACGGGCTCAGCCGCGCGCCTGCCCGCCGACCCGGACCAGGGCGTCCACCACCCGGGCGTCGTAGAGCCGACCGCGGCCCAGCCGCAGCACCTCCAGCGCCTCCAGCCGCCCCACCGCCTCGCCGACGCCCCGGCCGCGGGCCGTGGTCAGCAGGTCGTCGTGGGCGTTGGCGACCCGGATGATCCGGGCCGCCAACGGCGCCGGGCCCTCGCCGCCGACCGGCCCTGCGCAGGGATCGGCCAGCCGGGCGACCTGCTCGGCGACCTGCCGGGGCACCCCGGTGCGGCTGATCACCTCGCTGCCGAGGCGGGCGATGCGCTGCTGCTCGTCGCAGGGCAGCAGCGCGGTGGCGCCGTCCGGTACGGGCTCGACCAGGGACAGCTGACCGACGTCGTGCATCAGCGCCGCGTACTCCAGCAGGGCGAGCTCCCGGGTGCCCAGCCCCAGCTCGCGGCCGAGCGCGCACGCTGTGTCCGCGACCCGGCGCGCGTGCCCGTGCGGGGTGTAGCCGGCCACCTCGGTGGCCCGGGCCAGGCTCGCGATGGTCTGCCCGGTGGTGGCCCGCACCGCGGCGGCCCGCCGGAAGGACACCTGGGCGAGCAGCAGCGGGGTGCAGAACAGCGGCAGCGCCCACAGCCCCACCTCGCCGGCCGCGAGGCTGACCAGCATTCCGGTGGCGACGATCGCCGAGCCGATCCCGAACAGCGAGCGCAGCTCGTCCTCCAGCGCCGCCGGGAGCCGCAGCCCGCTCTCGGGGCCCGCCGAGTCGCAGCGCAGCAGTGCCGCCAGGGTGGCGTCGCAGAGCGCGGCCAGCGCGGCGACCGTGGTCAGGAACGCCCCGTAGGCCGGGCCCTCGGGCGAGAAGCGGTCGACCAGGCCGCCGTTGTACAGCGGCTGGAAGACGGCGGCGGCGAAGCCGACCGCGAGCAGTCGGCGGGCGGCGCCGTCCCGGCGGGCCGGGTCGGCCCAGGGCGGGCGCCGGTGCGGGCGCTCGGGGCGGTGCGGCAGGGCGAGGCCGGGCAGCCAGGCCAGCAGCAGGCCGGCCCCGGTCACGGCGACCACCTGGAGCGTGCCGTGTGCGGTGGGCACTCCGCGCAGCGGCCCGAGCAGGGCGTACGCCAGCGCGCCGGCCGCGCCGATGGGCGCCTGCTCGCGATCACCCGGAAGGGTGATCCGGACGCACTCGCCGAGCGCGATCAGCGCGGCGAACGCCAGCGCGACCCCCGGCTCCGCGACCCCGCGCAGCGCGACCGCGCCGAGCGCGAGCGCCAGCAGCACGGCGGCGGCCGTGTGCACCGCGCGGGCGGTACGTCCGCGGGCCGCACGGCCGGGCGTCGCCCGACCGGACCCCTTACGGCCGAGCCTCTTACGGCCGATCCCCCTACGACCGGACCCCGTACGGCCGAGCCCCTTACGACAGGAGCCGACCCGACCGGGGCCCGTCACGGCTGCCCGACCGCGGGGACGGTCCCGCCCTGGGCGGGCACCCGGCCGGGCGCGGCCCGCACCGGCTCGGGCACCCCGAGCGGGATGTCCGGGACGGCCCGCACACAGTCCTCGGAGTACACCACCGGCTGCCAGTCGTGCGCGGCCAGCGCGTCGATCAGGGCGCGCACCATCACCGGGTCGAACTGGCTGCCCGAGCAACGCTCCAGCTCGGCCACCGCCTCGGTGACCGGGCGCCCGCGCCGGTAGGAGCGGGTGGAGGTCATCGAGTCGAAGGCGTCGGCGACCGAGATGATCCGGGCGAACTCGGGGATCTGCTCGCCGGCCAGCCCGCTGGGGTAGCCGCGCCCGTCCATCCGCTCGTGGTGGTGGAGGATCCCGGCGTGCGCCTCACCGAGGAAGTCGATCCCGCGCACCAGCTCGTACCCGTACACCGGGTGGACCTCCACGGCCCGGCGTTCGCCCTCGCTGAGGGGACCGTTTCTGCGCAGCAGCTCGGTGGCCACCCCCAGCTTGCCGATGTCGTGCAGGATCCCGGCGAAGCGCAGGGTGCGCAGTCGCTCGGCCTCCATGCCGAGCTGAGTGGCGATCAGCACAGAGGCCCGGCCGACTCGTTCGCTGTGCCCGCGGGTGTACGCGTCCTTGATCTCCACGGCCTGCACCAGCGACTGCACGGTGGCCTGGTGGGCGTCCCGCTCGCGCTGGCCCTGGGCGAACACCCAGGCGGAGATGGACAGCGGCAGCAGCGCCAGCAGCGCGGCGAACGCCCCGTACGGGCCCTGCCAGAGCACCGAGACCATCAGCCCGCCGGCCGCGTGCACCAGCACCGGCAGCCCGCACACCGAGCAGGCCCCGCGCAGCACCACCCCGGATCCGCGGCCCTCGCTGAGCATCACCATCACCCCCACCACCACCCCGTTGACCAGGCAGAACGTGGCGACGGCGACGAAGCCCGGCACGAGCGCGGCCGGGAAGCGGGAGCCGAGCAGCAGCTGCGGGCCGCGCAGCAGGTGGAAGGCGACGGAGGAGGCGAAGGCGCACAGCGCGAGCTGCGCGCCGTTGAACAGCTGGCGCCGGCGGCAGCCGGGCCCGGTCGGGCCGCCGAGCAGCGCGGCGGGTGCGGCGACCAGGGCGGCGGCGGCCGGCGGGAGCATCAGCACCCCGGCGAACAGCACCGGGAAGAAGGCGTTCACCCCGGGCCGGGCGGGGGCGCGCCTGGTGGGCGCGGGGCGGCGCAGCAACCGGCGCACCAGGAGCGAGCAGGGGGTGGGCAGTCCCTGGGCGAGTGACTCCCAGCAGCCGTGCAGGAAGGCCAGCAGTCCGACCTTGGGCCAGTCCACCGGGTGGCCGAGCCAGCGCGGCACCCCGGGGGTCACGGCCTGCGGCAGCAGCGGCAGCAGGCAGCACAGCGCCGCCACCGGGACGGCCACCAGGTAGCGCGCCGCCCCCTGCGGCAGGGTCGCGCCTCCACTGTCGGTAGCGATCTCGACCTCCCCGCCGTCCGGGCCCGTGTTGCCTCAGCGCGCCGGGGGTACCGACGGTGAGCGTCCGTCAGGAGGATAGGCCGCCGTCCGGGCACGGGGACGCATGATCGCGCGATGACGCAGTTGGCGCACCGCCAACTCACTCGAACGAGTGACGGCGCATGCGAGCAGAACGGGAGCGGCCCCGGGAGCGCACGCTCCCGGGGCCGCTGAACTCCTTGCCCGAACCGCCGGGCCGCCCTCGTCGACGGGCCGGCGCGCTACCGCGCCCGGTCGGCGGCCGTGTGGCCGCGCGCCGACCGGCCGCTCACTCCGCCGGGGCGCCGGCCTCGACCGGCGCACCAGGGCGCACGGCCGGCTCCTCGGCCGCGCCCTCCCCCGCCTGGGCCTTCGTCATGGTCGGTGCCGGGCGGGCGGACTCGGCGTGCACCTCGACCGAGGTCTCCGCGGCGACCACCACCGGCTCTCCCGAGCGCTGCCCGGCCCGGATCGAGTCGATCCTCGCCAGCACCTTGCCGCGCAGGTCGGTCGGGGTGTCGTCGCAGCCGCAGGAACGCTTGATCAGCGCCTTGATCGCCTGTTCCAGCCCGTACTGCTTCAGGCACGGCGAGCACTCCTCGAAGTGCACGCGCAGCTTGGCGCAGTCACCCTCGGCCATCTCGTTGTCGAGGAATTCATAGAGGTGGTCGAGGACCTCGCCACACTCCGTTTCGTGCGGATCGCCGCAGCTCATGAGCCCGAGCCCTTCGCTTCCTGCCCTGCCCCGCTGCCGGCCGGGACCAGCCCGCGCTCACGGGCGTAATCCTCCAGCATGCCGCGCAGCTGCCGGCGGCCGCGGTGCAGCCGGGACATCACCGTACCGATGGGAGTACCCATGATGTCCGCGATCTCCTTGTACGCAAAGCCTTCTACGTCCGCGAGATAGACGGCGATCCGGAATTCCTCCGGGATGGCCTGGAGCGCGTCCTTCACATCGCTGTCGGGGAGGTGGTCGAGCGCCTGGGTCTCGGCCGAGCGCAGACCGGTCGACATGTGCGACTCGGCCCGGGCCAGCTGCCAGTCCTCGATCTCCTCCGCCGCGGTGCGCTGGGGCTCCCGCTGCTTCTTGCGGTACGAGTTGATGAACGTGTTGGTGAGGATGCGGTACAGCCAGGCCTTGAGGTTCGTGCCCTCACGGAACTGGTGGAAGGACGCGTACGCCTTGGCGAACGCCTCCTGGAGCAGGTCCTCCGCATCCGCCGGGTTGCGCGTCATGCGCAGCGCCGCCGAGTACATCGGATCCAGGTAGCCCAGGGCGTCGCGCTCGAAGCGCTCCCGCCGGGCCTCCTCGGTCTCCTCCGCCGACACCCGGAAGGTGTCCTCGCCGATCGCCTCGGCCAGCTCCTCACCGGTGAGCGCCTCGTCCGCAGGCAGGGCCTCGTCCGGGCCACGGCCCGGCTCGGCCTCGTGCTCGGTCCCGACGACCGGACCCACCTCCTCGGCATGACGGGAACGACCCACGGCGGGCCGCCCAGAAATGGAGGATATCGGGCTGACGGGCTTCTCGCCCGCGTCGAGCCACTCCGACCAGGAAGGGGCGAACGCCGTGGTGGCCTCGCGCTCCTCAGGCCGTTCGGGGCACGCGATCGAACCCATCTGCCCTGCCTCTCACCGGTCACTCCTGCTGACGGACACGACAACCACCCGGGCCCCGCCCGCATTCCCGCCCGCGCACACCGTTCACTCGTGCGAGTGAGCGATCGCGAACTCCCTGCTCACGGCCGTCCCGGGCGCCCTGCTCACGGCCCTCCCGGCGACGACCCGCTCACACCAGCCGCAGCACCCAGTCCCCCACCGCCGAACAGATCAGCCCCAGCACCTCGTCCTCCCCGACCGGCGCCCGCTTGGGCACCGCGAACCCGTGACCGCCGTACGGCACCTCCACCAGCTCGTGCCCCCGCGGCAGCTCCGGGAACTCCGCCGGCCCGCCGAACGGATCCGCCGTACCCTGCACCACCAGCGTCGGCAGCCCCGACTCCAGCAGCTCCTGCGCCCGGCTCTTCTCCGGCCTGCCCGGCGGGTGCAGCGGGAACGCCAGCGCCACCACCCCCACCGCCCCGGTCGACGCCCCCGTACGACACGCCACCCGCGCCCCGGCACTGCGCCCGCCGACCACCAGCGGCAGCCCCTGCCCGGCCAGCCGCTCCGCCACCGGCCGCCAGCCCAGGTCCAGGGTCTTCGGCGCCGGCCCCAGCTTCCGGCCCGCCACCCGCCACGGCTGCTCGACCAGCGCCACGGTGATCCCGCGCGGCGGCAGCCGCTCGGCCAGCGCCACCAGGTCCGGCGCCGCGGTCCCGCCGCCCGCGCCGTGCCCCAGCGCCAGCACGGCCCTCGGGGCGGCCGCCCGGTGGTAGGTGATCCGGGCCTCGCCGGCCCCGGTGGCAACGAGTTCGGAGGTGGTCATCTCGGCGGCTCCAGCCGGCTTGAATCCAAGGACGTGGATCCGGGACGCGAGTCCGGAGAACGTCAGAACGAAAACGTCAGAACAGTGTGGTCTCGTACTCGGTCTCGGCCCACGGCTCCTTGAGCTCCGGGCCGTTGTTGCGGATGCTGCCGACCGCCGGGGACACCGGGGTGGCCAGCAGCGCGCCGGGCGGCGGGGGTATCAGCAGTCGGCGCAGGCGGTCCGGGTCACTCAGCCGCGGGTCCAGCCACTCGCCCCAGGACTCCAGGTCGAGGAACAGCGGCATCCGCTCGTGGATCGGTGCCAGCGACTCCTCGGCGTCCGTGGTGACGATCGTGAACGTCACCAGCCAGGCCTGCGGATGCTGCGGCGGCACCGCCCGGTCGCGCCAGAACTCGTACAGCCCGGCCAGCGCCAGCGGGCCGCCGTCCGCCCGGGAGACGAAGAACGGCTTCTTGCGCGCCTTGCCCCGCTCGCCCGGCACCGTCTGCCACTCGTAGTAGCCGTCCACCGGCAGGATGCACCGCCGCGAGGCGAAGGCCTGCCGGTACGCCGGCTTCTCGTGCACCGTGTCCGACCGGGCGTTGATCATCTTCACCGCCGTCCCGGCGGAGTCCGACCACGGCGGCACCAGCCCCCAGCGCAGCGCCCGCAGCTGACGCAACGGCCGCGGCCGCTCCTCGGACAGCCGCTCCAGCACCACGAACGCGCTGTTGGTCGGCGCCACGTTCCAGTTCGGGTCCAGGGTCTCCTCGGGATCCCAGTACTCCACGTCGAACAGCTCGACGATGTCCTCGGGCTTGCTGCTGGCTGCGAAGCGACCGCACATGCGGGCCAGCTTGCCATGCCGCCCCTTCTCACCCCTTCCTCATCCCCCGGCCGGAACCGCCCGCTCCCACCCACCCGTCCCCGCATGGGAGGCTGCCCCGAACGGCCCAACACAGCGAACGGAGGCGAGACCCCCCGATGAACGCCAACGACCAGAACCTCGGCGCCCTGTGGGACCAGGTCACCGGCACCCAGGCCGCCCCGCCCGGCTGGCTCGTCCTGGCCACCGGCGCCGCCGCCCTGCTCACCGTCCTCGCCCGCCCGCTCTGGCACGTCGCCCGCAACGCCGTCACCATCGCCCACGAAGGCGGCCACGGCCTCGCCGCGCTCGCCACCGGCCGCAAACTCGCCGGCATCCGGCTGCACTCCGACACCTCCGGCCTCACCCTCTCCTACGGCCGCCCCACCGGCCCCGGCATGGTGCTCACCGCCGCCGCCGGCTACACCGCCCCCGCCCTGCTCGGCCTCGGCTGCGCCGCCCTGCTCGCCGCCGACCGGATCACCCTGCTGCTGTGGCTCGCCATCGCCCTGCTGCTGGCCCTGCTCATCCGCGTGCGCAACGCCTTCGGCCTGTTCACCGTCCTGGTCGCCGGCGGCGCCTTCTTCCTGGTCTCCTGGTTCGGCAGCGCCCAGGTCCAGGCCGGCTTCGCCTACCTCGGCTGCTGGTTCCTGCTCATCGGCGCGGTGCGCCCCGTCCTGGAACTCCAGCACCAGCGCCGCATCGGCTGGGCCCGCGACTCCGACGCCGACCAACTCGCCCGGCTCACCCACGTCCCCGGCATCGCTTGGGTGACCGTCTTCCTGCTCGTCGCCCTCGCCTGCCTCGCCCTCGGCGCCGCCTGGCTGCTCCAGCCCCTGCACTGACCGCCGCGCCCACCCGCCCGGCGCGCGGGCGGGCGAGTATCGCCATGCGGCCACCGACCGGGGTCGTTCCGGTACGGCGCCTAGACTGGCCTCCATGACCGAGACCCTGTGGCCCGCCCCCGTCGCCACCGCCCCCGTCGACGCCACCGTCACCATCCCCGGCTCCAAGTCGGTCACCAACCGGGCCCTGGTGCTGGCGGCACTCGCCGACGGACCCGGCTGGGTGCGCCGCCCGCTGCGCAGCCGCGACTCCCAGCTGATGGCCGACGGCCTGCGCGCCCTCGGGGTCACCATCGAGGAGAAGGTCAACAACGACTCCGGCGGCACCGGCGGCGGCGAGGCCTGGCGGGTCATTCCCGCCCCCGTCCTGCGCGGCCCCGCCAACGTCGACGTCGGCAACGCCGGCACCGTGATGCGCTTCCTGCCCCCGCTCGCCGCCCTCGCCGACGGCCCCGTCCACTTCGACGGCGACCCGCGCAGCCACGAGCGCCCCCAGCACGGCGTGATCAACGCCCTGCGCACGCTCGGCGCCCGCATCGAGGACGACGGCCGCGGCACCTTCCCGCTCACCGTCCACGGCACCGGCGGCCTCGACGGCGGCCCGGTCGAACTGGACGCCTCCTCCTCGTCCCAGTTCGTCTCCGCCCTGCTGCTCTCCGGCGCCCGCTACAACCACGGCGTCGAGGTCCGGCACGTCGGCGGCCCCGTCCCCTCCCTGCCGCACATCCGGATGACCGTCGAGATGCTGCGCCTGGCCGGTGTCCAGGTCGACGCCCCCGAGGACGGTGGCGAGAAGGACGTCTGGCGGGTCACCCCCGGTGCCCTGCTCGGCCGCGACCTGGTGGTCGAGCCCGACCTGTCCAACGCGGCGCCGTTCTTCGCCGCCGCCCTGGTCACCGGCGGCCGGGTCACCGTCCGCGACTGGCCCAAGCACACCACCCAGCCCGGCGACCAGCTGCGCGACCTCTACACCCGGATGGGTGGCGCCTGCGAGTTCACCGACGAGGGTCTGCAGTTCACCGGCACCGGCCGGATCCACGGCATCGAGGCCGACCTGCACGACGTCGGCGAGCTCACCCCGGTGATCGCCGCCGTCGCCGCCCTCGCCGACTCCGAGTCCCACCTGTACGGCATCGCCCACCTGCGCCTGCACGAGACCGACCGGCTCGCCGCGCTCGCCAAGGAGATCAACGACCTCGGCGGCGACGTCAGCGAGACCGAGGACGGCCTGCGGATCCGCCCGCGCCCGCTGCGCGGCGGCGTCTTCCGCACCTACGAGGACCACCGCCTGGCCACCGCCGCCGCGGTGGTCGGCCTCGCCGTGCCCGGCGTCGAGGTGGAGAACGTGGCCACCACCGCCAAGACCCTGCCCGACTTCCCCAAGATGTGGTCGGAGCTGCTCGGCGGAGCGGCGGCGGACGCCTGAGCGGAGACTGAAGCCATGCGCCGCTACGGCAAGGACGCCGACGAGGACGACATCCGCAACCGCCCCGCCCGCCGGGGCTCCCGGCCGCGGACCCGGATCCGGCCCAAACACGAGGACGCCGCCGAGGCGATGGTGCTGACCGTCGACCGCGGCCGGCTCACCTGCCTGGTCGACCCGGGGACCAAGCACGAGCGCCAGGTCGTCGCCATGAAGGCCCGCGAGCTGGGCCGCAAGGGCGTCGTCGTCGGCGACGTCGTCAACCTGGTCGGCGACCTCTCCGGGGACGCCGACACCCTCGCCCGGATCGTGCGGGTCGAGGACCGCAGCTCCGTGCTGCGGCGCACCGCGGACGACGACGACCCGTACGAGCGGATCGTCGTCGCCAACGCCGAGCAGCTGGCCATCGTCACCGCCCTGGCCGACCCCGAGCCCCGCCCCCGGCTGATCGACCGCTGCCTGGTCGCCGCCTACGACGCGGGCATGGAACCGCTGCTGGTGCTCACCAAGTCCGACCTCGCCCCGGCCGCCCCACTGCTGGAGTCCTACGCCCCGCTCGGCATCGCCTACGTCGTCACCCGCCGGGACGAACTGGAGACCACCGGCGCCGAGGCCGTCCGCGAGTACCTGCGCGGACGCTCCACGGTGTTCATCGGCCACTCCGGCGTCGGCAAGACCACCCTGGTCAACGCCCTCGTCCCGGACCGCCAGCGGCAGACCGGCCAGGTCAACGCCGTCACCGGCCGCGGCCGGCACACCACCGTCTCCGCCCTCGCGCTGCGGCTGCCCCCGCCGCCCGGCGCCAAGGAGGGCTCCAAGAAGGCGCTCAACTCCGGCTGGGTGATCGACACCCCCGGCTTCCGCTCCTTCGGCCTCTCGCACATCGACCCGTCCCGGGTCATCCACGCCTTCCCCGACCTGGAGCCCGGCACCGTGGACTGCCCGCGCGCGTGCAGCCACGACGAACCGGACTGCGCCCTGGACGCCTGGGTCACCGAGGGCCACGCCGAGGCAGCCCGGCTCTACTCGCTGCGCCGTCTGCTGGCCAGCAAGGAGTCCCGCGAGGGCGACTGAGGCTTTCCCGCGGTCCGTGGGCCGTTCGAGGTGTCGGAGCGGGCCCGCCTGGCGATCATAGGAAAGTCGGGCCGGGCACGGTCCGTCCGTCGATCGACAGGAAGGGCACGCGATGGCATGGGCCCTGGTGGTCCTGGCCGGCCTGCTGGAGACCGGCTTCGCGATCAACCTCAAGCTCAGCGAGGGCTTCACCAAGCTCTGGCCCACCGTCAGCTTCTGCGTGTTCGCCCTCGGCAGCTTCGGCCTGCTCACCCTGTCCCTGAAGAGCCTGCCGGTCGGCCCCGCCTACGCGGTGTGGACGGGCATCGGCGCGGCCGGCACCGCGGTCTACGGCATGGTCTTCCTGGACGAGACCACCTCGGTGCTCAAGCTGGTCTCCATCTCCCTGGTGATCGCCGGCGTGATCGGCCTGCAGCTCAGCGGCACCGCCCACTAGCCGGGAGGCATCCGATGGGAAGCGTCCCGCTCCGCGAGCCCGGCTGTGCCGATCGGGGCGGGCTCGCTAGGGTTTCGGACATGGCCGACTACCACGACGATCTCCGACTCGCCCATGTCCTCGCCGACTCGGCCGACTCGGTCACCCTGGAGCGCTTCCGCGCCCTCGACCTGGCGGTCGAGACCAAGCCGGACCTCACCCCCGTCAGCGACGCCGACAAGGCCGCCGAGGAACTCGTGCGCGGCGTGCTCCAGCGCGCCCGGCCGCGCGACGCGGTCCTCGGCGAGGAGTTCGGCCTCCAGGGCTCGGGCCCGCGCCGCTGGGTGATCGACCCGATCGACGGCACCAAGAACTACATCCGCGGCGTCCCGGTCTGGGCCACCCTGATCGCCCTGCTGGAGGACGGCCCGGACGGTGTCCAGCGCCCGGTGGTCGGCATCGTCTCCGCCCCGGCGCTGCAGCGCCGCTGGTGGGCCGCCAAGGGCCTGGGCGCCTTCACCGGCCGCAGCCTGGCCAAGGCCTCCCGGATCCACGTCTCCGGGGTGTCCCGGATCGAGGACGCCTCCCTGTCCTACTCCTCCCTCACCGGCTGGGAGGACCGCGGCCGCCTCGACCCGTTCCTGGACCTCACCCGCGCCTGCTGGCGCACCCGCGCCTACGGTGACTTCTGGTCCTACATGATGCTCGCCGAGGGCGCCGTGGACATCGCCGCCGAGCCCGAGCTGTCGCTGTGGGACATGGCCGCGCCCTGCATCGTGGTCGAGGAGGCCGGCGGCCGCTTCACCGGTCTGGACGGCATCCCCGGCCCCGGCGGCGCCGACGCCGTCGCCTCCAACGGCCTGCTGCACGAGGAGACCCTGCGGCGGCTGTCGGTCTGAGAGCTACTCGCCCGCTCGCCTCCGGGGCGCTCTGATACTCGCCCGCTCGCCTCCGGGGCGCTCTGACCCGGTGCCGACGGTCGGCGCTCCGGCGCTCGTTCCTCGCTTGTCGCTTCTCCCTTTCGGCACCGGCGCGCCCCTTCGGCTCGGGGCGGGCCCTTCGGCTCGGGCGGCAATGGTGCGGGCCCCTTGACCAGTTCGTGCTGGTCAAGGGGCCCGCTGCTTCAGCCGGTCCGGGCTACTGCTTGCGCAGCTCCCGCACCGCCGCCTCCAGCCGCTGCCCGTAGTCGGCGTCGGCCTTGCGGAAGTTGTCGACCGCCCGCTCCACGATGTCCTCGCGGTCGGCGGAGACCTTGGCGATGAAGCCCGCCAGGTTGGCGATCAGGCGCTGCCTCTCCTCCTCGGAGTACAGCCGGTACAGGTTGCCGGCCTGCACGAAGTCGTCGTCCTCGGCGTGCGCGGGCGTCGCGTGGTTGCCGGTGGGGCCGTCGACGACGGTGGCGGCCCACAGCGGGCGGCCGGTCTGCACCGGGCCGCCGAAGCTGTTCGGCTCGTAGTTCTTCTGGCGCCCGTGGCGGCCGTCGTACAGGTAGCCGTCGCGGCTGTTGGTGCGGGCCTCGGTGGCGTGCGGACGGTTCACCGGCAGGTGGTCGGCGTTGATGCCGACCCGGTAGCGGTGGGCGTCCGCGTAGGCGAACAGGCGGCCCTGGAGCATCTTGTCCGGGGACGGGCCGATGCCGGGCACGAAGTGCGAGGGGGAGAAGATCGACTGCTCGACCTCGGCGAAGACGTTCTCCGGGTTGCGGTTGAGCTCCAGTCGGCCGACCTCGATCAGCGGGTAGTCGGCGTGCGGCCAGACCTTGGTCAGGTCGAAGGGGTTGAAGCGGTAGCCGGCCGCGTCGGCCGCCGGCATGACCTGGACCTGCACCGTCCAGGTGGGGTACTCGCCGCGCTCGATCGACTCGCGCAGGTCGCGCTGGTGGCTGTCCGGGTCCTCGCCGGCGAGCTTGTTGGCCTCGTCCTGGGTGAGGTTGCGGATGCCCTGGTCGGTCTTGAAGTGGTACTTGACCCAGAAGTGCTCGCCGGCCTCGTTCTGCCACTGGAAGGTGTGCGAGCCGTAGCCGTTCATGTGCCGGTAGGTGGCCGGGATGCCGCGGTCGCCGAACAGCCAGGTCACCTGGTGGGTCGCCTCGGGCGACAGGCCCCAGAAGTCCCAGACGTTGTCGGCCTCCTGCGAGCCGGTGTACGGGTCGCGCTTCTGGGTGTGGATGAAGTCCGGGAACTTGATCGCGTCCTTGATGAAGAACACGGGGGTGTTGTTGCCGACGAGGTCGTAGTTGCCCTCCTCGGTGTAGAACTTCACCGCGAAGCCGCGCGGGTCGCGCACCGCGTCGGCCGAGCCGAGGTTGCCGGCCACGGTGGAGAAGCGCAGGAAGACCTCGGTCTGCTTGCCGAGCTCGGACAGGAACGCCGCGCGGGTGTACTGCGAGACGTCGGCGGTCACCGTGAAGGTGCCGTACGCCGCGGCGCCGCGGGCGTGCACCACGCGCTCCGGGATCCGCTCGCGGTTGAAGTGCGCGAGCTTCTCGAACAGCAGCTGGTCCTGGATCAGGGCCGGGCCGCCGACGCCCGCGGTCTCGGTGTTCTGGTTGTCGGCGACGGGGGCACCCGCCTCCGTGGTGAGGGTCGGGCGCAGCTCGTCCTGCGTGGTCATAACGGGTGCCTCCGAGGGATCCGGTCGTGATGACACGATCCTAACTTGGACTTTGTCCAAGTCAACACTGGAACCAAACTCAGAGCGTGACTTACTCTGGTGCCATGAGTGACCTGCTGGAGAGACTGCGCGGACACGGCTGGCGGCTCACCTCGCAGCGCCGGGTGGTGGCCGAGGTCCTCGACGGCGAGCACGTCCACCTCACCGCGGACGAGGTGCACGCACGCGCCGCCGCCCACCTGCCCGAGATCAGCCGCGCCACCGTCTACAACACGCTCGGCGAACTCGTCGCCCTCGGCGAGGTGCTGGAGGTCGCCACCGACGGCCGCGCCAAGCGCTACGACCCCAACGCCCACCGCGCCCACCAGCACCTGGTCTGCTCCGGCTGCGGCGCGATCCGCGACGTCCACCCGCACGGCGACCCGCTGGCCGACCTCCCCGCCGCCGAGCGCTTCGGCTTCACCGTCACCGCCGCCGAGGTCACCTACCGCGGCCTGTGCCCCGACTGCCGCCCCTGACCGGCGGCCGGCCGACCGCCCCGTTCGAGGCGACGGGCTACGCGCTGAGCTCCGCGTGCAACGCGCCCAGCAGCCGCCCGGCCCGCTCGGCGACCTCGGCCGGCCCGTAGTCGATCGCCCGGCGGCACCAGTTCTCGGCCTGCACCGGCTCGCCCCGGCGCAGCGCCAGCAGCGCCAGGCGCAGCGCGGCGCGCCCGTGCCCGGCGTCGGCGGCCCGGGTGTACCAGAGCATCGCCTCCGCCTCGCTGTCCTGCCGGGCCAGCAGCAGCCCCAGGTTGAACGCGGCGCTGCGGCTGCCCGCCTCGGCGGCCCGCCGGTACCAGCTCTCGGCGATCTCCAGCGCCCCGCGCTCGGCCGCTCGCACACCCATCCGCACCTGCGCCCGCCGGTGCCCGGCGTCGGCCGCCACCGCGTACCAGTGCTCGGCCTCGGCGTCGGCGTCCCCGCGCCGGTCCAGCACCGAGGCCAGCCGGAACGCGCCCTCGGCCGAACCGCCGGCCGCCGCCTGCCGGTAGCGCTCCAGCGCGCCGGGCAGGTTGCCGCGCTGCTCCTGGGCGACCGCCAGTTGCAGGGCCGCCTCGCCGTGACCCTCGGCGGCGGCCCGCGCGTACCACTCCTGGGCCTGGCGGTGCTGGCCGCGCCCGGCGTGCAGCACGCCGAGGTTGAAGGCGCCGTCGACGCTGCCGGCCTCGGCGGCCTTGGAGAACCACGGCTCGGCGCCGGACTCGTCGCCGCGCTGGAGCAGCACCACGGCCAGCGCGTTGCAGGCCTCCCGGTGCCCGGCGTACGCGGCCCGGCGGTACCACTGCTCGGCCTGCTGCTCGCGGCCGGTGCCGGCGCAGAGCAGGCCGAGGTTGAAGGCGCCGTTCTGGTCGCCCGCGTCGAGGGCGGTGCGGTACCAGTGCTCGGCCTGCTCGGCCTCGCCGCGGCCGGCGTGCAGGGCGCCCAGCGCGTTGGCGGCGTTGCCGTCACCGGCCTCGGCAGCCTCCCGCCACCACTCGGCGGCGGCGACGACGTCCCCGGAGTCGCGCAGCAGGAAGCCGAGCGCGCAGGCGGCGCGCGGCTCGCCGTTCTGGGCGGACTGGCGGTACCAGCGGGCCGCCTCGTCCAGCAGCGACTGGTCGATGCCGGCGCGCTCCTCCAGCAGCACGCCCAGGCGCAGCGCGGCGCGGGGGTGGCTGCGGGCGGCGGCGGTGCGGTACCAGGCCTCGGCGGTGTCCTTGTCCCCGGCGGCCTCGCGCATCCGGGCCAGCCGGTAGGCGGCCTCGCGGTGCCCGGCGTCGGCGGAGACCTTGAACCAGCGCTCGGCCCGCACGTCGCGCCGGTGCTCCATCAGGTCGCCCAGCGCGTAGGCGCCGAGCGGGTGGCCGTGGTCGGCGGCGAAGTGCAGCCAGTACTCGGCGGCCTCCTCCTCGCCCTGGTCGCGCAGCTGGAGCCCGAGCGCGTGCGCGGCCGGGGCGCTGCCCGAGACGGCGGCCTGGCGCCACCACTGAGCGGCCTCGGCGCGGTGGCCCTGCTGGTGCAGCAGCACGCCGAGGTTGTTGGCGGCGGCGCGCAGCCCGGCGGCCGCGGCGGCGCGCAGGTAGGGCTCGGCGTCCTCCAGGTCGCCGCGGCGCAGCAGCAGCGTGCCGAGCCGGCAGGCGGCGTCCGGGTCGCCGTCGTCGGCGGCCTGCCGGTGGCGGGCCTCCAGGGCGGCGCACTCGCGGGCGGCCAGCGCGGTCTCGAAGCTGGTCGGGTCCAGGCCGGCCGCATCCAGCGCGGCGCCGGCGGGCGCGTCCTCGCCGCCGGCCGCGCCGTACGGGCCGACGGCCGCGGAGAACTGACGGGTGGACACGTGGACCAGGCTGTCCGGGCCGAAGCCGCCGACCGAGGGGCGCTCGGACAGTCCGCTGGTGCGCTGGGCGGGCAGGGCTCCCGGGCGACCGTCGGGGTTCTCGGCGCTCTCCGCCCACGCGTCGGTGTCCGCCTCGACGGCCGCACCGGACCTGGTCCCTGACTTGCCGATCAGCCTCATGCCGACTCCCGCTCCCCCAGAGTGTCGCGGCATCGTGCCCCGGCCCGCGGCCGGAGGGACTCGCGGGAGAGGTGCCGGACCCGACGGCCGGTCAGCAACCGTGCACCGTCCCCCATGTGTCCCATCGTCGCATCACCCGCTACCCGCGTACACCTGCCCCGGCCGAATTCAGGCGGGGCGAACCCGAAGCCGACGAAATTGCTTCGGCGCTTTGTCGATTTCCCGACACTTCCACCCCACAAACCCCAATGCCGTCCCCGTTGGCGACGGTCGATAGTACCGGAGCGGTTCCCCCCGCTTGGGGAGGGAAACGTCCGCGCCCGAAAATGCGAAGGGCCCGGAGGAAGAATCCTCCGGGCCCTTCGGCTACTGAGTAGCGGGGACAGGATTTGAACCTGCGACCTCTGGGTTATGAGCCCAGCGAGCTACCGAGCTGCTCCACCCCGCGTCGGTGGTTAAACCATAGCACGGACACGGGGTGGAACCGAAAACGGTTACCGCGGCTCAGCAGAGACTACGGGGTCGGGCTCGGCGACCCCGAGCCCGTCGGCGTCGCCGCCGGGCTCGGCGCCGGGCCGCCGCCGCGGGCCGCCTCGGCCGCCTTCAGGGCGTCGCCGAGCGCCTTCTGGGCGTTGCCGTACGCCGCCCAGTCGCCGTTCTTGAACGCGGTCTGGCCGTCGTTGTACGCCTTCTCCGCGTCCGCGAGCGCCTTCTGCAGCTCCGGCGAGATCGTCCCGCCGGCGCCCGGGGTGGCCGGCCCGGTGGGCGAGGGCGTCGCCGGCGAGGTCGGCGTCCCGCCGGCGCCCGTGGTGGACGGCGCGGTCGGGGTGGTCGCCGGGGCCGCCCCCGCGAACACCTTCTTCAGCGCGTCCTCCAGGGTGTTCTCGAACGCCACGTTGTCGTCCCCGTACACCGCCAGGACCTTCTGCAGCGTCGGGTACTTGGCGCCGCGTCCGCGCACGTACACCGGCTCGACGTTCAGCAGCCCGTTGCCGACCGGCAGGGTCAGCAGGTTGCCGTACTCCAGCTCCGAGTCGCCGCCGCTCTTCAGCAGCGTGATCTGCGAGGCCACCTCCTGACGGGAGTTGAACTTCGACTGCACCAGGCCCGGGCCGGGCGCGCCGCTGTCCCCCGTCATCTTCAGGATCCGGATCTTCCCGTAGTCGTCGCCCGGATCCGCGTCCACCGCCATGAACGCCGCCAGGTTCGGCCGCTGGTTGGGAACGAAGGTGCTGGTCAGCGAGAAGCTCGCGGCCTTGGTGTCCGGCATCCGCACCGTCACGTAGTACGGCGGCTGGACCTGCTTGGTGTCACTGGTCGGGTCCACCGGGACCTGCCAGATGTCGCTGCCGTTGAAGAAGGAGTTGGCGTCCGTCACGTGGTACTGGCCCAGCAGGTCGCGCTGCACCTTGAACATGTCCTGCGGGTAGCGCAGGTGCGGCAGCAGCGACTGCGGGATGTCCGCCTTCGGCTCGACCGTGCCCGGGAAGGCCTTCATCCAGGTCTTCAGCACCGGGTCCTTCTCGTCCCACTGGTAGAGCTTCACCTCGCCGGTGTAGGCGTCCACCGTGGCCTTGACCGAGTTGCGGATGTAGTTGACCTGGTTGGCGACGGCCAGCAGCTCACCACGCTGGTTGGTCAGCGAGTCCTTGGTCGCCGTGCCCAGCGTCGTCTTCGACGAGAACGGGTAGCCGTCCGAGGTGGTGTAGCCGTCCAGCACCCAGACCACGCGGCCGTCCTGCACCACCGGGTACGGGTCGGCGTCGATCGACAGCCACGGCGCGACCTTCTCCACCCGCTCCTTCGGCGTCCGGTTGTAGATCACCTTGGCGCCGTCGGTGATCGCCCCCGCGTACAGGATCTGCGGCTCGGTGAAGCGCACCGCGTACGCGGCCCGGGTGATCGGGTTGTCCAGCGAGACCCCGCTGTCCCCGGAGTAGGTGTACTCGGCGTTCTGGCCGGTCTTGGAGTCGGTGTAGTCGATCTCCTTGTTCGAGCCGCCGACGATCGAGTACGTCGTCGTCTTCTCGCCGTAGTAGATCCGCTGCTGGTAGTCGCCCAGCGTGCCGGTGGCCGGCAGGCCCGACTCCGTGAACACCGGCTGGCCCCGGTCGTCGACCTGGTTGCCCTTGGCGACCACCGCGCCGTAGCCGTGGGTGTACTTGAAGTGGTCGTTGATCCAGTTGCGCTGCACCCCGTTGAGGTCCAGCTCGCGCAGGCCGATCACGGTGTCCTGCTTGCCCGTGCCCGTGCCGTAGCGGTCCACGTCCAGCGTGCTCGGGAAAGCGTAGTAGTTGCGCTGCTGCTCCAGCGACTGGAACGTCGGCGAAACGATGTTCGGGTCCAGCAGCCGGATGTCCGCGATGGTCTGCGCGTCCGGCTTCAACGCGTCCGCGTTGGTCGAGCCCTGCGGGCTGTACTGGGTGGTCTGCGCGTCCGCGATCCCGTACGCCTGGCGCGTGGCGTCGATGTTCTTCTGGATGTACGGCGTCTCCTTGGCCTGCTCGTTCGGCTTGACCTGGAACTGCTGCACGATCGCCGGGTACAGCCCGCCGATCAGCACCGCCGACAGCACCATCAGTCCCAGCCCGATCAGGGCCGGCGCCCAGGTGCGGCGGATCGGCGTCAGGAAGAACAGCACCGCGCAGATGATCGCGACGAAGAACAGGATCGTCTTGGCCGGCAGGAACGCGTTGGCGTCCACGTAGCGCAGGCCCGTCCAGCCCGAGACGCCCTTGTACGAACCGGTCTTCACCGCCAGCGCGTACCGGTCCAGCCAGTACGCCACCGCCTTCAGCAGCACGAACACCCCCAGCAGCACCGCCAGGTGCCCCTGCGCGCCCGCGCTCGCCCGCCGCCCCGGGCCCTGCAGCCGCAGCCCCCCGTACAGGTAGTGCACCAGCGCCGAGGTCAGCAGCGAGACGATCACCGCGCTGAACGCGAAGCCCAGCAGGAACTCGTAGAACGGCAGGTCGAAGGCGTAGAACGAGACGTCCATGCCGAACTGGGCGTCCTTCTCCCCGAAGGACGTCGCGTTCGTCCACATCAGCCAGGTCCGCCACTGGCCCGACGCCGCCGCACCCGCCACCAGACCGATCACCAGCGAGACGCCGATCAGCGCCCAGCGCTTGAACGGCGCCAGCCCCGCCCGGTAGCGGTCCAGGCTCTGCTGCTCGACCGACATCGCCGACAGCGGCGGGCGCAGCCGGTGCGCCAGCCAGACGTTGAAGCCGACGATCACCGCCATCAGCAGGCCGAACACCGCGAACAGCCCGATCTTCGTCCACAGCTCGGTGGTGAACACCGAGGAGTAGTGGACCGACCTGAACCACAGCCAGTCCGTCCAGAACCCGGCGAACATGACGAACAGCAGGAACAGCACCGCGAGCACGCCCAGGGTCAGCAGGGCCACCCGCGCCCGCCGGGAGGGCGGGCCTACCCTGCGCCGGAAACCCGGCCCTGAGCGTTCCGGCATCTGGAATACCACGGTGGCACCTCAGCTGTGTCGTCTGGAATCGGTCGGTCGTCAGAGCAACTTAACCAGGCTTCGACCGAGTTCCCACCGTTAGCAGACGGTTACTACGCCGCTCCCCCACACCCCCGCCACCTCACCCCCGAGCCCGCCCGGCGGGCGCCACCCGCCCGGCGTGTGAGGATTGAGTCATGTCCGACGCGTCTGCATTCACGAACTCCCCCGGCTCTGCCGACGATGTGTCCAAGCTCCCCGCCGCCAACCCGCTCACCCGGGCCGCGCTGGAGATCGACGAGTACGCCGCCACCCTCGGCTGGGACCTCCCGGCCCGGCTGTTCGCCCTGGTGGACAGCGCCGCCCTGCGCAAGGCCGACCCGAGGATCGCCGAGCAGCTCGGCCTCGCCGAGGGCGACGAGCCCGGCCTCACCCCGGTCGAGCAGGACGAGCTCCCGGCCGGCATGGAACTCGACAAGTTCCTCGGCACCATCGCCTGGCCCGACGCGGTGGCCGGCTGCGCCCTGGTCGTCGAGCGGCTGATGCTGCCGCCGGGCGCCGAGCAGTCCCGCCCGCGGGGCGCCAGCGACGCCCAGCTCGCCGAGTGGGTGGCCAACCACCCCAAGCGCGAGGAGGTGCGGATCACCGCCGCGGTGCTGCGCGACGGCAAGAAGGAGATCGCCCTGCGGCTGCGTTCCAAGGACGTCGCCCGCGAGGTGCTGACCGGCCCGGACCTGGTGCCCGGCCTGACCGACGCGCTGCTGGCGACCTTCTCGTAACCCTCCCCGGGCCCGGGGCTACTTGGCGCAGGACGGCAGCGCGGAGGTCTGCCCGGAGCGGATCTGCTCCAGTGACTTCAGCGCGCCGTCCAGCGTGTCCGTCTTGATCAGGGTCAGCCCGGACGGGACGTTCTTGGTGGCCTCGGCGCAGTTCGAGGACGGGGTGAGGAAGTACTCGGCCCCGGCGTCCCGGGCAGCGATCAGCTTCATCGATATCCCACCGATCGGGCCGACCTTGCCGTCGTCGTCGATGGTGCCGGTGCCGGCGACGAACTTGCCACCGGTGAGGTCGCCGCTGGGGGTGAGCTTGTCGATGATGCCGAGCGAGAACATCAGCCCGGCGCTGGGGCCGCCGACGTCCTGCAGGCCGATGTCGATCTGGAACGGGTAGGTGTGCCGGATCCCGGTACCGATGCCGACCACCGCGAGGTCGGCGCGCTCGGCCGGGGCCTTCGGGTCGAGGTCCTTGGCCCGCACGGTCGGGACGGTGACGTCGGTCCTGGCCCCCGGGGTGGCGGTGCCGTTGCCGGAGGCGTCCTTGGCCCGCGGGACCACGGTGAAGACCACCGACTCGCCCGGCTTGTGCTTGGTGACGGCGGCGACCACCTGGTCGACCGAGGTGACCGGGGTGTCGTCCACGGCGGCGATCTGGTCGCCCGCGTGCAGCCGGCCCTCGGCCGGGGCGCCCGCGGTGACCGACTTGACGATCAGCTCGTTGCCGACCGGGATGCCCAGCTGGTTGAGCGCGGCGGTGCGGGCGCTGTCCTCGGAGGAGGCGAACTCCTCGGCGTTCTGCTGCTTCGCGTCGGCGTCCGACTGCCCCTTGGGGTAGACGTTGTCGTGCGGCACCACCAGCACGTCGTCGCGCAGCCAGCCGACCACCGCGTTGACCAGGCTGGGCTCGTACTTGGCCCCGGTGACCTGGACGGTGGTCATGTTGAGGTGCCCGCTCGTCTTGTACGAGTCGTGCCCGGTGATCGTGATCACCGGCTTGCCGCCCTGGTCGCCGAGCGTGTTGTACGTCGGGCCCGGGCTCATCTCCGTGTACGGCACCTTCATCAGCACCGAGACGCAGAGCAGCGCTATGAGCAGCAGGGTGGCAGCGAGCATCGTCGCGGAGCGGCGTGGCATGCCTCGACAGTACGGGACGCGGGTGACGCGACGCCCGGCGGGCTACCGGCCGGAGTGCTCGCCGGGGCCGACGGTGCCGGCGGTGTCGGCGGTGGTGCGTTCCATCGCCGCCATGAAGCGCCGGTGCTCGGCGAGTGAGGCAGGGTCCCCCGTGGCCTTCGGGGCCCGCTGGGCCCAGCCGGCCCAGACGGCGGCGGCAAGAACGGCGATTACCGGAATGATCAACCAGGCGAGCGCACCCATATCAGTACTCCCAGCTCGTCGTGTCTATGAGCAGATTAACCACTCCGGCGGACAACGCGGCTGGCGCCGTCCGGGTAACGGGACGGCCGATCGGCTCACTTCCAGGGACTATTCGGCGCAGCCGCCCAGACCCGTTCGGGTGAGGAGACGGCGCGCCTGACCCCGGGGACGCGCTCCGTGTGCATCCGGTTCCGCCGCACACCCGACGAGGGTCAGCAGCCGCCGGCGCCGACCCACTCCTCCTCGCCGTCGGCGAAGACCTGGTGCTTCCAGATCGGCACCTCGTGCTTGAGGTCGTCGATCAGCCGGCGGGCGGCCGCGAAGGCCTCGCCGCGGTGGGCGCAGGAGACCGCGACGATCACGGCCTTGTCGGTGATCTCCAGCCGGCCCACCCGGTGGACCGCGGCGAGCGCCTTGACCGGAAAGTCGGCGACGACCTTCTCGGCGATCCGGCGCATCTCCTGCTCGGCGGTGGGGTGGCAGCTGTACTCCAGCGCGGCGACCGACTTGCCGCCGTCGTGGTCCCGGACCGTCCCGACGAAGACGGTGGTGCCGCCGGCCGCGTCGTCGCCGACCGCCTCGTACACCTCGTCCAGCGAGAGCGGGGTGTCGCGGACGGCGAGCAGGCGGATGGGGTCGTGGTTCTCGGACATGACCCCATGATTCCCCATCCCGGCCGGATGCGGGCAAGGGGTTTCCACATCACGATGTGGAAATTTCGCATCGTGAGAAGTCTCGCCGCTCGACGGGCGCCCCGGGCCGATCCGGGGGCCGACCCCGGGCCGGTCAGAACCGGCGGCGCTTGCGCGCCCGGCGCACCAGCGCCGCCGTACCCACCAGCGCCACCGTCGCCCCGGCCGCCCCCAGGCTGGTCGCCGCCTCCTTGCCGCCCAGCCGGCGCCCGGCCACCGCGTGCTTTCCGGACACCTGGGCCAGCAGCTCCGCCAGCACCTGCTCGTTGGTGAACTCCGGACGCCACCCCGCCTCGTGCAGTCGGCTGCCCGACACCACCCACGGATACATCGTGTACGCCAGGTCCCCCGCCGGGGCCGGGGTCAGGCCCAGCCGGTGCAGCCGCGCCGCCGTACCCAGCGCCAGCGACGCAGGCAGCTCCATCCGCCGGATCCCCGACAGCCGCTCCACGTCCTCCTGCTCCAGCCAGCCGTCGCAGCCGACCGTCACCTCGCCCTCGACCAGGCCCAGCGCCGCGTACTCCAGCGCCGCCGACAGGTCGTCCACGTGGCAGAACTGCCAGCACGGGCGCGAGCCGGCCACCACCAGCAGCCGCGGCGCCTCGAAGTGCCGGGTCAGCACCGTGTCCACACCGGGGCCCACCACCACGGCCGGGCGCAGCACCGTCACCTGCAGCCCCGGGTGGGCGCGCGGCGCCCGCCGGGCCAGGCGCTCGATCTCCAGCAGGTCCCCGACCAGCGAGGCCTCCTCGGTCGCCCGCAGCTCCGAGTCCTCGGCCAGCGGCACCTCGTTGTCGGCCAGCGCCCCGTAGACCATCGCGGAGGTGCACAGCACCACCCGGTGCACCCCGGCCGCCGCGGCCGCGGTCAGCACCGTCTGGGCGCCCCGCACGTTGTAGGCGCTGCGCGCCCGGGGGTCGGACTCCATCCCGAAGTCCATCGCCAGGTGCACCACCACGTCCACCCCGGCCAGCCGCTCGGCCACCGCCGGGTCCCGCACGTCCAGCACCCGCCACTGCACACCCGGCACGTCACCGCGCCGGTCGTCCACCGCCAGCACCCTGCGCACGTGCGGGGAGGCCACCAACCGGGCGGCGACCCGCTCGCCCAGCACCCCGGCGGCACCGGTGACGGCCACGGTCAGCGGCCGCCCGCCGTAGGCTGGAGGCGGCGACGCCGTGGTGTCCGACGCGTCCTCTCCTCCGGTCAGCCCAGAGCGAACGTCCGAGGGCGGGGAACTCACCGGCCATCCTCCACGGTTAGCTTATGTGCGTACGGACGTGTGTCACGTACGCACATCCTGCCCGAGGCGAAGGCCCGGCGGTGCACCCGGCGCGGGCCTGCCGCGTGGGAGCCGCCCACGAGTCCGCTCCACCGCAACCCCGGGCGGGCAGTACTTCCCGCCACACCCGCATGACGGCCGACCGGATCGAGGACCCCGTGAGCGACCTTCCCTTCGGATTCGGCGTTCCGCCCGAGGAGCCCGAGGACGGCAAGGCCAAGCCCGACGACGCGCAGAAGAAGAAGGACCAGGGCCCGGCCGGTTCCGGCGACAGCGGCCCGCAGCCCTTCGGCTTCGGGGTCGGCAACCCCTTCGGCGCGATCTTCGGCATGCCCGGCGCCCCTGGCGGCCCCGGCGGCGCCGGTGCCGCCAACCCCTTCGCCGCGATGTTCGGCGGCCTCAACCCCGGTGATCTCGGCGCCGCCTTCCAGCAGCTCGGCCAGATGCTCTCCTTCGAGGGCGGCCCGGTGAACTGGGACCTCGCCACCAACATCGCCCGGCAGACCGTCGTCGCCGAACCCGCCGAGGGCAAGAGCAAGGACCGCTCCGTCAGCGCCACCGAACGCGCCGCCGTCGCCGAGGCGGTCCGCCTCGCCGACCTGTGGCTCGACGGCGTCACCGAGCTCCCCTCCGGCGCCGGCACCGCCGTCGCCTGGAGCCGCGCCGAGTGGATCGAGGCCACCCTCCCGGTCTGGAAGGACCTCGTCGACCCGGTCGCCGAGCGCGTCGGCAACGCCATGGGCGGCGTCCTGCCCGAGGAGATGCAGGCCATGGCCGGCCCGCTGATGGGCATGATGCGCTCCATGGGCGGCGCCATGTTCGGCACCCAGATCGGCCAAGCGCTCGGCGCCCTGGCCGCCGAGGTCGTCGGCTCCTCCGACGTCGGCCTGCCGCTCGCCCCGGCCGGCAAGGCCGCCCTGCTGCCGCAGAACGTCGCCGAGTTCGGCGAGGGCCTGAGCGTGCCCGCCGAGGAGGTCCGGCTCTACCTCGCCCTGCGCGAGGCCGCCCACCAGCGGCTCTTCGCCCACGTGCCGTGGCTGCGGGCCCACCTGCTGGGCACCGTCGAGGCCTACGCGCGCGGCATCAAGGTCGACACCTCCCGCATGGAGGAACTCGTCGGCCAGCTCGACCCGAGCAACCCCGAGGCGCTCCAGGAGGCCCTGGCCGGCGGCCTGCTCCAGCCCGAGGACACCCCCGAGCAGAAGGCCGCGCTCGCCCGCCTGGAGACCGCGCTCGCCCTGGTCGAGGGCTGGGTCGACGCCGTCGTGCACGCCGCCGCCGAACCCCACCTGCCGCAGGCAGGCGCCCTGCGCGAGACCGTCCGCCGCCGCCGCGCGGCCGGCGGGCCCGCCGAGCAGACCTTCGCCACCCTGGTCGGCCTGGAGCTGCGCCCGCGCCGTCTGCGCGACGCCGCCCGGCTGTGGGCGCTGCTCGCCGACGCCCGCGGCGTCGAGGGCCGCGACGCCCTGTGGGAGCACCCCGACATGCTGCCCACCGCCGCCGACCTCGACGACCCGGACGCCTTCGTGCACCGCGGCGGCAGCGACGACCTGGAGGGCGGGATCGACTTCGACGCCCTCGACAAGCTGCTGGGAGAGGCCGCGGCCGGCAAGCCCGACCTGACCAAGAGCGACCAGCCGAGGGCCGACGAGCCGAAGCCCGACCAGGACGGCACCGACGGAAAGGGCGAGCCCACCGCATGACGGCCACCGACACGGGCGCGTCCGCCCTGCACGCGGACGCCGTCCGCACCCTGACCGACTGGCGGCCCGCCGACGAGAACCAGGAACAGCTGCGGCGCGACTACCTCGCGCACCTGGCCGAGCAGCCCGGCGGCCTCTACCGCTCCTGCCTGCCCGCCCACATCACCGCGAGCGCGGCGGTCGTCGACCCGGCCGCCGGGCGGGTGCTGCTCACCCTGCACCCCAAGGTCGGCATGTGGCTGCAGATGGGCGGACACTGCGAGCCCGGCGACACCGACCTCGCCTCGGCCGCGCTGCGCGAGGCCGTCGAGGAGTCCGGCATCCCCGACCTGACCCTGCTGCGGGACAACGGCACCCCCGTACCGGCCAAGCTGGACCGGCACCTGGTCCGCTGCACCGGCAAGGACCGGCCGGAGAACACCCACCTGGACGTCCAGTACATAGCGGTGGCCCCGGCCGGGGCGCAGGCGCTGATCAGCGAGGAGTCGCTGGACCTGCGCTGGTTCGACTACGACCGGCTGCCGGAGCTCACCGACCACTCGGTGCGTGACCTGGTCGCCCGGGCTCGGCAGCTGACCGGCTGAGGTGCGACGCGGAATGGGGGGGGGGGGGGGGGGGGGGGCCCCGCCCCCGCGGGGGGGGGGGGGGGGGGGGGGGGGGGGGGGGGGGGGGGGGGGGGGGGGGGGGGGGGGGGGGGGGGGGGGGGGGGGGGGGGGGGGGGGGGGGGGGGGCGGCGGGGGGGGGGGGGGGGGGGGGGGGGGGGGGGGGGGGGGGGGGGGCCCCCCCCCCCGCCCCCATTCGTCGGCCCTTTTCGTCGGCCCTTTTCGTCGACCTGTTCCCTCGGCCCTTCCCAGTGGCGTTCCCCCGGACTCAGCCGCAGGAGGCCGCCGGATCCTCGCCCGGGGTGCCGTGCCGGGCACCCGGGATGTGCGGCAGACGGGCAGCGGAGACCACGCCCTCCAGATAGCCGCGGGCCCGCTCCGTACGCGGGTAGGCCTCCAACAGCGCCCAGAACGCCGGCCCGTGGTCCGGCACCAGCAGATGCGCGAGCTCGTGCAGCAGCACGTAGTCCAGCACGTACTCCGGCATGCCCTGCAGCCGGTGGGACAGCCGGATCGTCCCCTCACTGGGCGTGCAGGAGCCCCAGCGCGAATTCTGGTTGGTCACCCAGCGGACCTGCGCGGGCTGGGCGCGACCGTCCAGGTAGGCCGCCGCCAGCTCCCGGGCCCGGGCCATCAGGGCGTCGTCCCCGAGGATCCGCCGACGCTCCTGGGCGGCGAGCTTCTCCAGCATCTGCGTGACCCAGCGCTGCTCCTCGGCGTGCGACATCCGGGCCGGGATCAGCACCACGGTGCGGTCGCCTTCGCGGTAGGCGGAGACGGTACGGCTACGGCGGGCACTGCGCCGCACCTCGACCCGGCTGCGGTCGTGCGCTTCGGGCGGCACCGCCCCGGTGGGCGGGTGCTGCGGCCTCCCCTGCGGCTTCTCGTGCTGCTGCTCGTGCTGCTGCTCGTCCGAACGCCCACGTGTGCTCGGCGCCGCCGCCTGGGACCCGGACGCTGCACGGGCACGCCGACGCGACACCGGTGGATGGGAGTCCCGCTCGGCCGCCATGGCACACGACGTTACCCGGTACCACTGACAGAAGTCCGCTGCCATGGCCGAAATCTTTCGTGGAGCGATCGGGAACGAAAGGCCGACAGAGGGTGTCCGGAAATCGACATTCGGGCGGATGAGCAGTTATCCACAGGGCTCGCGAACAGATGGTGTGATCATGCACCCGGGCCTGTGGATAACTTTCAGCACGCGGTCGGCGCGATGGGGCATGCTGCGGTCAGCCGTCCGGAAACGATCGGAAGGGAGATCGTCGTGCGCCTCGCCCTGAAGCCCGCTCTGTCCCGCAGCTGGCGGGACTCCGAGACCCTGCAGTTCGGCACCGTCACCCGGCATGCGGGGGTGCTCGAAAACGCCGACAAGACCCTCTGCGACTTCCTCGGGCTGGTCGACGGAACGCGCGACCGACCCGAGCTCCTGGAGGCCGGCGAGCGAATCGGCCTCGGCCGCGAGCCCGCCGACACCCTGCTGACCGAACTGGAGGAGATCGGGCTGCTGGACGACGCGGAGGCGACCGACCGGGTGCTGTCCCGCTTCCCCCAGCCCCACCGGGACCTCCTCGGGCCCGACCTCGCCTCACTGTCCCTCGTCCACTCCGGCCCCGGCGCCGCACCGGCGGTCCTGACCCGCCGGGCTGAGACCCGGATCGAGGTGCGCGGCGCGGGCCGGGTCGGCGCCGCCGTGGCGGCGGTGCTCGCGGCGGCGGGCACCGGCAAGATCACGGTGTCCGACGGCGGCCGGGTCAAGCCCGGCGACTGCTCCCCGGCCGGGCTGCCGCCCGCGGACATCGGGCGGCTGCGTTCGACGGCCGCGCGGGAGGCGGTGCAACGGGCCGCGGGCCGGCCACTGGTGCCCGTCCCGCGGCGGAAGTCAGAGGACCCGCCGCCCGACTTCGTGGTCCTCGCGCCCCGGGACGGCAGCGCCGCCTTCGCGGGCGGGACGTACGAGGCCAAGCTGCTGCTCCGGGCCGGGGTGCCGCATCTGTACGTGGGCGTGGTCGAGGAGTTCGGCATCATCGGGCCGCTGGTGATCCCCGGAAGGTCGGCCTGCGGGCACTGTCTGGTGCTGCGCAGGGAGGACGAGGACGCCGCATGGGCGCGGGTGCTGGCCCAACTGGCGAACAACGGCCCGGGCCGGGCCCGCACCCCGGCCTGCGACACGGCACTGGCGACGGCCGTCGCCGGACTGGCGGCCCTGCATGTGCAGGTGTTTCTGGACGGCGGCCGACCGCCGAGCGTCGACGGCTGGTGCGAGGTGTCGGCGAGCGACGGGATGCCCCGCCGCCTGCGGCTGCGAGGACACCCGGACTGCGGCTGCCTGTGGCAGCCGCTGCCGCCGGGCTGAGGAGTCGTCGAGGGAGGAGGAAGTCGAGGGAGGAGGAAGTCGAGGGAGGAGGAATGAGAAGCGTGCCGGGAGCAGGCCCGGCGGCTGCGGGGCTCAGCAGCCGCCCGACCTGGGCCCGGGGCGGAGGGCGCGACGCCCGCCAGGTGAGCCAGCTGAGCCCATAGCCCGCGCCCTGCCTGGGGCAGGGCGCGGGCCGGGAGAAGCGGGAGCCGCTGTTCCGGGAGGAAGTCGGCCCCGCCGACTTCCTGCGCAGCCCCCGGGAGAACGCCGAAGGCCGGCGCCCCCAAGGGCACCGGCCATCTCAGCGAGCTCCCGGCCGAACCGGCCTCAGGCGGCGATCCCGATCTCCTTCGCCGGCTCCGCGGCCTCCTCGGCCGCGCCCTCCCCCGCTTTCCGGTCCCGCATCACCAGTACGGCCACCAGCGCCGCCGCCAGCACCCCGATCGCGCTGACCGTGAAGGTCGTCGACATCGCCCCGGCGAACGCCTCCCGGGCGGTCCGCACCAGCCCGGCGTCCCCGTTCGCGGCCGCCAGCGCCCCGGCGATGGAGCGCTTGGCCTGCTCCGGCGTCCCGGCCGGCATCCGGCTCGCGAAGCCGCTCGACAGCAGCGAGCCCAGGATCGCGATGCCGAGCGCCGTGCCGGCCTGCTGGATGGTGTCGTTCAGCGCCGAGCCGACACCTGCCTGCTCCGACGGGATGGTCCCCATCAGCGCGCCGACCGCCGCCGGCATCGCCAGGCCCGCGCCGAGGCCGAGCAGTCCGAGCGCCGTCGCCGGGACGGCGAAGCCGGTCTCCGCGGAGACGGTGGTCAGCAGCGCGAAGGAGGAGGCCATGACGAGCATCCCGGCGAGGATCAGCAGCCGGTTGCCGAGCTTCGCCGCGAGCTTGGCGCCGACCCCGTTGCCGAGCAGGGCGGCGAGGGCCAGCGGCAGGAAGGCGAGGCCGGCCTTGACCGGCGAGTACCCGAGCACGAACTGCAGGTACTGGGTAAGCACCAGCAGCAGCCCGCCGTTGCCGATCTGCACGAGGGTCAGCGACAGCGAACCACCGCTGAAGTTGCGGGCCTTGAAGAGTGCCAGCGGCACCATCGGCGCGGAGGCGACGTTCTCCCACACGATGAACCCGGCGAGGGCGAGGACCGCGACGACCAGGGTGACCAGCGACCGGCCGGCGAAGGCGCCGTGCTGCGGGATCTCGATGATCCACCAGATCAGCGCGGTCATGCCGACGGCGGAGAGCACCGCGCCGAGCGGGTCGGGCTTCTGCCACTGGCCCTTGGACTCCGGCATCAGCAGCAGCCCGGCCAGGACCGCCAGCGCGACGACCGGCACGTTGATGAAGAAGATCGAGTGCCACGAGAAGTGGTTGATCAGCACGCCGCCCAGCACCGGGCTGCCGACCAGCCCGAGCATCGACACCGAACCCCACGCGGCCATCGCCTTGTTGCGCTCCTCCTCGTCGAAGACGGTGATGAGGATCGACAACGTCGAGGGCATGATCAGCGCGCCGCCGACGCCCATCGCGATCCGGGCCGCGATGACCTCGCCGGGGCTGGTGCAGAAGGTCGCCGCGAGTGACGCCGCCCCGAAGAGCAGCAGTCCGATGATCATGACCTTCCGGCGGCCGAACCGGTCACCGAGGCTGCCCGAGGTGAGCAGCAGTCCGGCGAAGACGAGGACGTAGGAGTCGAGGATCCACTGGGTGTCCTGGGCGCCGGCGCCCAGGTCGGCGGTCATCGAGGGGACCGCGACGGTCAGGGCCATGCTGTCGACCACCAGGACGAGCGAGCTCAGGCAGAGCACGATCAGGATCCACCAGCGGTGCGGGTTGCGGCCCTCGGCCGGGTTGCTCGCTGTCATCGGACACCCTCCCCTTCTTGCGCACACCGTTCCTTCGATGCGCACTGCGTTCCGTCGATGAGAACACTGTACGCACGGCGGAACAGTGTGCGCAACACCTGGCTCCTGTACGCTCAATGCGTACGGCGTGCGCACCTGTCGGCCGGCCGACAGCGCGAGCGGCACCGGAAACAGCGCCCCCGCGAGAGGGCCCAGGAAGAGGAGCCACCCATGGCCGCCCGAACGAACCCCGTCCCGTCCGTCTGGGCCCGCCAGCCGCGTGAGCCCGAGCAGCCCTCCCTGAGCCGGGCCGCGATCGTCCGCGAGGCGGTCGTCATGCTGGACGCCGAGGGCATCGACGCCCTGAGCATGCGCAAGCTCGCCACCCGCCTGAACGCGGGCGCGACCTCCCTCTACCGCCATGTGGCGACCAAGGACGAGCTGATGGAGCTCGCGGTGGACGAGGTCTTCGGCGAGATCGCCCTCCCGCCCGCCGACAGCCCGAACTGGCGCGCCGCCGCCGTCGAGGCCGCCCAGGCCTTCCGGGCGACCGCCCTGCGCCACCCCTGGCTGTCCTCGGTGCTGGGCCAGGCCGGTCTCGTCTACCTCGGCCCCAACCTGATGTCCTTCTCCGAGCGACTGGCCGCCCTCTTCGCCGCGGCCGCCTTCCCCGAGCCGGCCCGGGCGATCGAGACCCTCATCTCCTACGTCGTCGGCATGAGCACCGCCGAGGCGGCCTGGCTCACCGCCGTGGCCCGCTCCGGCGAGAGCGAGACCGAGTTCGTCGCCCGGCTGATGCCCGCCGCCGAGCAGGCCACCGTCGGCTACGAGCACCTCAACGGCGACTCCACGGCCGCCGCCGTGGACCCGGCCGCCGCACGCGACGCCAAGTTCTCCTACGGCCTGGAGGTCGTCCTGGACGGCCTCGCCCTGCGGCTGCCCCGCTGACCCGTCGGTCCACCGGACCAAGCCGCCCAACTCCCCGCAAAGACCCCGCGAGGGACTCCGCGAGGGAACGGCGCCGCCCGCCCGCCCCGTAAAACACCGGCGGCCGTGGGGTGGGGAGCGGGCACAATGGCGTAGTGATGGTGGGCCGTCCGGTGTCGGGGGGCCAGGGATTGGAGGCCCGGGTGAGCGATCTTCCGCGCAAGGCAGTGACCCGCACGGCACGGCTCGCCGCCCTACCGCTGGGGATAGCCGGACGCGCCACGCTCGGACTTGGCAAGCGCATCGGCGGCCGCTCCGCCGAGGTGGTGACGGCCGAGCTCCAGCAGGCCACCGCCGACCAGCTGTTCAAGGTCCTCGGTGAACTCAAGGGCGGGGCGATGAAGTTCGGGCAGGTGCTGTCCGTCTTCGAGGCCGCGCTGCCCGAGGAGGTCGCCGGGCCGTACCGGGCCGCACTCACCAAACTGCAGGACGCCGCTCCCCCGATGCCCTCCGCCAAGGTGCACGCCGCGCTCGCCCAACGGCTCGGGGACGGCTGGCGCGAGCTGTTCCGGGAGTTCGACGACCGCCCGGCGGCCGCCGCCTCGATCGGCCAGGTGCACCGGGCGGTCTGGCACGACGGCAGACGGGTCGCGGTCAAGGTGCAGTACCCGGGAGCGGGTGACGCGCTGCTCGCCGACCTGTCCCAGCTGAGCCGGGTGGCCTGGCTGCTCGGCCCGCTGGTTCCCGGGCTGGACATCAAGCCGCTGATCGCCGAGCTGCGCGAGCGGGTCTCGGAGGAGCTGGACTACGAGCTGGAGGCACAGGCCCAGCGCCGGCACGCCGAGGAGTTCGCGGGCGACCCGGACATCCTGGTGCCGAACGTGGTGGCGCAGGCCGACCAGGTCCTGATCACCGAGTGGATGGACGGCACCCCGCTGGCCGAGGTGATCGCGCGCGGCACCCAGGAGGAACGCGACCGCGCCGGGCAGCTGCTGGCCCGGTTCCTGTTCGCCGGCCCGTCGCGGACCGGTCTGCTGCACGCGGACCCGCACCCGGGCAACTTCCGGCTGCTGACGGACGACGGCCCGGCCGCGGGCTGGCGGCTGGGCGTGCTGGACTTCGGCACGGTGGACCGGCTGCCGGGCGGGCTGCCCGAGCCGATCGGGGCCTCGCTGCGGATGGCGCTGGACGGGGACGCGGCCGGCGTGCTGAAGATGCTGCGCGAGGAGGGCTTCGTGAAGCCCTCGATCCGGCTGGACCCGGACGCGGTGCTGGACTACCTGCTGCCGATCATCGAGCCGGCCGCGGTGGACAGCTTCCATTTCACCCGGACGTGGATGCGCGCCCAGGCGGCCCGGATCGCCGATCCGCGCTCGCCCGCCTACAACCTGGGCAAGCAGCTGAACCTGCCGCCCGCGTACCTGCTGATCCACCGGGTGACGCTGAGCACCATCGGGGTGCTGTGTCAGCTGGGCGCCAAGGCGCCGTTCCGCGCCGAGATGCTTCAGTGGCTGCCCGAGTTCTCTGACGGGCCGTCCGCGGAGCCGGCCGAGTCCGTGCGGCGCGCCAAACCCGCCCGCAGGCGCTGACCGAGGGCGCCGAACGGCCGCAGGCCGCTCCCCGTGGACGGGGGGCGGCCTGCGGCACGACAGGGGCGGTACTACGGCGGTCGGCGCTTACATCAGCGCGACGGCGAGGGCCTTGCGGGCCCGCAGCGAGGCCCGCTCGGCCCGCTGCCGGAGCTTGCGGGCCCGGACGACCCGGCTGACGAGCCGTTGGTTCTCGGCCTCGTGCAGCCTGTCTTGCATATGGGCACGGGCCAGGGATTCATGCAGGAGTTGCATCTCGAGGATCCTGTTCTGGGTCTGAAGTTCGGCGGCCTGCTCGGCGCGGACGGTCGGATCGATGGCGGCGGGGGTCATGTGGTGGTCCTGCTCGTGGTGCGTGCTCGGGAATGGGCGGGTGCGGGCCGCTGAGTCGGCCTTGGCGGCGGCGATCCTTACGGACCGGCGGAGGGCGGTATCCAACGGGGGCTGCTCTCCCCGGCGGACGGCCCTGGCGTGGTCGGCGGGGTTCACGCCATGACCTCGGTCTTGCGCGGACGGCCACGCGGCCGCTTGCGGGCCACGACGACGCCCTGGACGAAGAGCTCGCCACCCCAGACGCCCCACGGCTCGCGCCGCTCCAGGGCGCCGGCCAGGCAGGCCTCCTTCACCGGGCAGGTGCCGCAGAGGGACTTCGCGTACTCGACGTCGGCGGGCGTCTCGGCGAAGAAGACCTCGGGGTCGAAGGCGCGGCACGGGATGGGGAGACCGAGTGCCTCGGCCTGCTCGATCGAGCTGATCTGCATGGAAGGAACCTCCGGGGGGTCGGCCTGGTCGGCCTTGGTGATCTGGCTTGTCGGCGGTACGGACGGGATGGGCGGCGTGATGACCGTGGACACTGTGGGCGTCTTCCTCGTCTTCTCAGTGGTTCCGGCCCAGTGGACTGGTGGTGCTGGGCCGGAGGCCCCGGGGGGCCTGGGTGGTCTTGCGTACCGGACAAAACAGAAGGGCCGCGGATCCCGGTGTGACGGGTTCCGCGGCCCTGGAGGTGCCGACCTGAGGCTGACTCAGGTTCGTTCTCTCCAGGGTTCAGGCCCGCGGAAGGCCCGCATCCGGATGGCCTTGGCGCCGATAAAGGCGGCCGTGGCCTGCTTAATCTGCTGCTCGTTCTGCTCCTGGGCGTTTCCGGCACCGATGACCTGCGCATAGCCGCCATGCATGGCGGCGGCTACGGCCGCCTTCGGTGCCTGGATCGGTCGCTCATCGCACATGGGACGCGACGCATCGACCGACGCCCAGTCACGGGACAGACCGGCCTCGACAACGGTGCCTTCGACACTCCTGCCGCCCGTGATGCGCAGATCAGTGTGTCCAAGACCACTGACAACGGAGGCGACGGAGACACCGGTGGTGTCGAGACCCAGACCGGTTCCACCGAGCTCGGCGAGCGCCCGCAGGCGGGCGGCACGCAGGGAGGCAGCGACAACGGTCTGGCCAGTCATTTTGGTGATCATGATGTTTCCCACTGTCTTCGCCTCCTCTCGGCGTCTCGCGGAGCCTGGTTCCCCTGGCTCCGAATGTTCGGATGTCTGTCTCGGTAAAGCTGTGGGGCGAGGGGAATCGGCACAGGTGTCACCCCGTGCGACCGCGTCCCCTTGACCGCTCCGGCAGGCTATTGCGCTCCCGGTATGCCGCGCAAACTATTTTTCACGCGAGTTCTGCGGCGCGTTACACGGCGCGATCCGCGACACGTTCCGCGGCGGCTTCGAAGTCCCCCGAGCAGTCCCCTGGACCGCGCCCGCGCCGGCTCACACCGGATCGACCGGACCGTCGTCCTCGACGCCGTCCGGATCCTCCTCGGGCTCCTCCCCCGCACACAACGAGAGCACGGCGGCCCCGTACTTGTCCAGCTTCATGGCGCCGACCCCGGAGATCAGTGCCAGTTCCCGGCTGCTGGAGGGCACGTCCTCGGCGATCGCCATGAGCGTCGCGTCGGTGAACACCACGTAGGCCGGGGCGCCCTGCTTCCTGGCCTGCCGGGCCCGCCACTCGCGCAGTCGCTCGTACAGTCCCTCGTCCATGGAGGAGGGGCAGTCCTCGCAGCGGCGCAGCTTGCGTTCGACGGCCTCGGTGAGGACCTTGCCGCAGACCCGGCAGGTGACCGGGCCGCGGACCCGTCGGGCGGCTGAGCGCTCGCCGGTCTCGACGCTCCCCCTTCCGCCCCGCCCGCCGGTGCGCGCGCCGGGGGCGGCGGAGCCGGGGCGCAGTCCGTCGAGGAAGCGGCTGGGCTTGCGGCCGGCGCGGCCGCCCGGGGAGCGGGCGAGGGCCCAGGAGAGGCTGAGGTGTTTGCGGGCGCGGGTGACGCCGACGTAGAGGAGGCGGCGTTCCTCCTCCACCTGTTCGTCGGTCTTGGCGTAGATGATCGGCAGGGTGCCCTCGGTGAGGCCGACGAGGAAGACGGCGTCCCATTCGAGACCCTTGGCGGCGTGCAGGGAGGCGAGGGTGACGCCTTCGACGGCGGGGGCGTGCTGGGCGGCGGCGCGGGCGTCGAGTTCGGCGACGTAGGCGGCGAGGTCGGTGGTGCGGCCGTCGGCGGTGCGGGTGCGCTCGAACTCCTCCGCGAGGCGGACGAGGGCGGCGAGGGATTCCCAGCGGTCCCGGACGGCGCCGGAGCCGGCGGGGGGTTCGGGGGTGAAGCCGCGGGTGGCGAGGACGGCGCGGACCTGGCCGGCGAGGTCGGGGGCGCCGGCGGTGAGCGGGTCGGCGGCGGCGCGGGCGGCGCCGCGCAGCAGGACGCCGGCGTCGCGGACCTCGGGGCGTTCGAAGAACCGTTCGGCGCCCTTGAGCTGGTAGGGGACGCCGAGGTCGGCGAGGGCCTGTTCGTAGACCTCGGACTGGCCGTTGGTGCGGAACAGGACGGCGATCTCGCTGGCGCGCACGCCGGTGGCGAGGAGGTCCTTGATGCGGCGGGCGGTGGTCTCGGCCTCGGTGGGTTCGTCCTCGTACTCGGTGTAGACCGGTTCGGGGCCGGCTTCGCGCTGGGAGACGAGTTCGAGGCGGTGGCGGGCGGCTTCGCCGCGGGCCTGGGCGAGGAGTCCGTTGGCGAGGTGGACCACCTGGGGGGTGGAGCGGTAGTCGCGGACGAGTTTGACGACGGTGGCCTCGGGGTGGCGGCTGCGGAAGTTGAGGAGGTAGTCGGGGGTGGCGCCGGTGAAGGAGTAGATGGTCTGACTGGCGTCGCCGACGACGCAGAGGCTGGCGCCGCCGCCGGGGCCGGTCCACTGGTCGAGCAGGCGCTGCTGGAGCGGGGAGACGTCCTGGTACTCGTCGACGGTGAAGTGCCGGTACTGGGAGCGGACCTGGTCGGCGATGTCGGGGCGGTCCTCCAGGATGGCGGCGGTGAGGAGCAGGACGTCCTCGAAGTCGATGGTGCCGCGGCGGCTCTTGGTCTCCTCGTAGACGCGGTAGACCTGGGCGGTCTCGGCGGGGTCGCGGGGGGCTTCGCGGCCGGACTTGGCGACGGCCGCGGGGTAGTCCTCGGGGCCGGTCTGGGTGACCTTGGCCCATTCGATCTCTGCGGTGAGGTCGCGCAGTTCGGTGCGCTGGACGCGCAGCCCGCAGCGGCCGGCGGCTTCGGCGACGAGCTGGACCTTGCGTTCGAGGAGCTGGGGTACGGGGCCGCCGACGGCGCGGGGCCAGAAGTACTGGAGCTGGCGCAGGGCGGCGGCGTGGAAGGTGCGGGCCTGGACGCCGTCGGCGCCGAGCTGGCGCAGGCGCCCGCGCATCTCGCCGGCGGCGCGGGCGGTGAAGGTGACGGCGAGGACCTGCGCGGGCTGGTAGACGCCGCTGCGCACGCCGTAGGCGATGCGGTGGGTGATGGCGCGGGTCTTGCCGGTGCCGGCGCCGGCGAGCACGCAGACCGGGCCCTGCAGGGCGGTGGCGACGGCGCGCTGTTCGGGGTCGAGCCCGGCGAGCACGGCGTCGGGGCCCGTGGCGGCGCCGGGGTCGGCCCAGGGGGAGCCGTGGGGGCCGTCGTAGGGGCTGCCGCTCAAGAGGTCTTCCTGCATGCGTTCCATCCTCTCAGTCCGGTGGGACAACGGGGGCGGGGTTGTCCACAGGCCCGGTGTGATCGCAGGATGATCGCGCCGCGTGCCGACCGATGGCATGGCGGAATGCCCGCCGCCCGGCGGACGTTTGGTCCAGGGACCGCGTGAACCTCTCTTTCGAAGGAGCCCCCTCAATGTCCGGCACCGTGACGATGTACAGCACGACCTGGTGTGGGTACTGCAACCGCCTCAAGAGCCAGCTGGACCGTGAAGGCATCGGCTACACCGAGATCAACATCGAGGAGGACCCGGCGTCGGCGGCCTTCGTGGAGTCGGTGAACGACGGCAACCAGACGGTGCCGACGGTTCTGGTGCAGCCGGTCGGCGGCGGCGAGCGGGTCGTGATGACCAACCCGAGCCTGCTGCAGGTCAAGAAGGCCCTGGCGGCCTGATCCGCCCACCCCGAGCGCAAAGGGGCCGGCCGGGTCGGCGCGCGTCACGGCGCGTCGGCCCGGGCGGGGTCGACGGGGGCGGCGGGGGCGGGCAGGGTGGTGCGCGCGCCGAGGTCGCCGATGCCGTAGACGAGCCGGCTGCGGTCGGCGGAGTAGCGGGTCTCGATGACCCGTACGGGCCCGCGCCGGTCGTAGGTGACGCGGGTCTGCACCATGAGCGGGACGCCGGGGCCGCCCTGGAACCACTGGGCCTCCTCTGGGCCGGGCATCCGGGCGACGAGGTGGTCGACGGCGCCGATCTCGGTGCGGCCGAGGGCGGCGAGGACGGCTTCGTCGCCGCCCTCGACGGGGTCGGGTTCCATCAGCGGGGTGCCGGCGGCGAGTCCGGCCCGGTAGTGGCTCTCCTCGATGGAGTAGGGCTCGCGGTCGAGCAGCCGCAGTTGGCGGCGGACCACGATGGCCTCGCCGGGGCGCAGTCCGAGGCGTTCGGCGATGTCGACGCGGGCCCGGACGATCATCATCTCGAAGTCGGTGCCGAGTTCGCGCCCGGCGTCGGCGGCTTCGCCGAGGTAGACGGCGGAGGGCGCGCCCAGGCAGTCGCGGGGCTCGGGGGCCAGGTCCGGGCCGTAGGCGCGGTGGTCGAGGACCGGGTGTTCGCGCAGGTAGGTGCCCTTGCCCTGGAGGCGGACGAGTCGGCCTTCGTTGACGAGGACGTCGACGGCGAGGCGGACGGTGTTGCGGGCGACGCCGTACTGGCGTTCCAGTTCGCTCTCGACCGGCAGGGCGGCGTCGGCGGTGAACTCGCCCTCGGCGATCCGGCGGCGCAGGTCGGCGGCGAGGCGCTGGTATTTGGGGGATTGGGCGGTGCCCCGGGGGATTGTCACCCGAGTGAATGTAGCGAGCGCGGTGACGCGGTTTCAGCCGTTTCCGGCAATGTCGTCCGCGCGGGTTGACGGTGGGGGCGAGGGAACGTCCTGCGGTAGCAGAACTGGCCCGTCCGGCCACGAACAGCAGGTCGTGGCGGGTTCGGGAAGGGCTGGAAAAGAAAAACGGGGGCGCGCGGCATAAGCCGCACGCCCCCTTTCGCACGGAAGCATCGGGAATTCGTACAGGATTACCAGCGCGCGGTCGCCGGCAGCGGCTCCCCGTACCAGAGTTCGACCAGGTGACGGGCGATCGAGATGCCGGAGGGCGGCAGGATCTCGCCCGCGGCCATCCCGGCCCGCAGCTCCTCGCGGGAGAACCAGCGCGCCTCGGCGAGCTCCTCGCCGTCCACGGTGATCTCGGTGCCGCCGGGCAGCGCCTTGCCCGCGAAGCCGAGCATCAGGCTGGACGGGAACGGCCAGGGCTGACTGGCGACGTAGCGCACCTCGCCGACCCGCACCCCCGCCTCCTCCTGCACCTCGCGGGCCACCGCCTGCTCGATCGACTCCCCCGGCTCGACGAAGCCGGCCAGCGTGGACCAGCGGCCCTCCGGCCACAGCGCCTGGCGGCCGAGCAGGCAGCGGTCCTGCTCGTCGGTGATCACCATGATCACCGCCGGGTCGGTGCGCGGGTAGTGCTCGGCCGCGCAGGAGGTGCAGCGCCGCACGTGCCCGGCGCCGGCCTTCTCGGTCGGGTGCCCGCAGCGCGAGCAGAAGCTGTGCAGCCGGTGCCAGTGCTCCAGCGCGACGGCGTGCACCAGCAGCCCGGCGTCCCGGTCGGACAGCAGCGCTCCGACCTCGCGCAGCCCGGCCGGGCGGGCGTCGCCGTCCAGTCGGCCGGGCAGGCTCTCGCCGGCCAGCGCGAAGTAGGAGACGCCGTCCTCGTCGGTGCCGAGGAAGTACCGGTCCCCGGTCTGCGGCGCCTCGAAGGAGGGCAGCAGCACGAGTTCGGTGCCCTGCGCGGTGTCGACGACGAAGGCCTCGCCGCCGGCGATCGGCAGCACCCGGGTGGCGGGGTGGCTCCACGCGGCCGCCAGCCAGGGCTCGTCGAACCGGTGCTCGGCCGCCCGGTCCACCCCCGACCTGGCCAGGGCCAGGGCCAGTGGGCGCTCGGTCTCAGGCACGGTGCTCACGTCGTTCCATCCCCACATGGTGAATCATCCGGATGAGTGATCTGACTGCCATGTGCACGGACCCGTGCACCGAACGGACTCATGCGCCCGCCTCGCTCCGCCCGCTCACGCGCCGGGCCGGAAGTTCTCGGCCAGGTCGCCCCACAGGTACGCGGCGGTCTCCACGCCCTTGGCCAGCAGGTCCAGCTCGACCTTCTCGTTGACCGAGTGCCAGCCGTCCGAGGGCACCGAGATGCCGAGGAACAGCACCGGGGCGCCCAGCACGTCCTGCAGGTCGGCGGCGGGGCCGGAGCCGCCCTCGCGGGTGAAGAGGATCTTCTGCCCGAAGGCGCGGCCCATCGCACGGACGGTGGACTGCAGCGCCGGGTGGTCCAGCGGGGTCAGGCACGGCCGGGTCGCGCCCGGGAAGGCCAGCTCGTACCGGATGCCCTCGGGCACCTGCTCGGCGACCCAGTCGCGCACGGCCTCGCGGACCTTCTCCACCTCCATCCCGGCGACCAGCCGGAAGGACAGCTTCAGGTGCGCCGAGCTCGGCACGATGGTCTTGCCGCCGGGGCCGGTGTAGCCGCCCCAGATGCCGTTGACCTCGGCGGTCGGGCGGGCCCACACCCGCTCCAGGGTGGAGTACCCGGCCTCGCCGCGGGTGCCGTACGACTTGGCGACGCGCAGCCACTGCGCCTCGTCGAAGGGCAGCTCGGCGAACAGCTCGCGCTCGCGGTCGGTCAGCTCCACGATCCCGTCGTAGAAGCCCGGGATCGCGACCTTGCGGTCGGCGTCGTGCAGGGCGGCGGCCAGCTCGGCCGCGACCTGGGCCGGGTTGGGGACGGCGCCGCCGAAGGAGCCGGAGTGGATGTCGGTGTCCGGCCCGTACAGGTCGAGCTGGGCGTCGGCCAGGCCCCGCATGCCGGTGCAGACGGTCGGCGTGGTCTCGGACCACATGCCGGTGTCGGAGATGACCACCACGTCGGCGGCCAGCCGCCCGGCCTCGCGCCGGACCAGGTCGGCGAAGTGCGGCGAGCCGGACTCCTCCTCGCCCTCGATCAGCAGCTTGAGGTTGACGGCGGGCGCGGTGCGGCCGGTGGCGGCCAGGTGGGCGCGCACCCCCAGGGTGTGGAAGAACACCTGGCCCTTGTCGTCGGCGGCGCCGCGCGCGTACAGCCGCCCGCCGACCACGGTCGGGGTGAACGGCTCGGTGTCCCAGCCGTCCTCCTGGGCGGCGGGCTGCACGTCGTGGTGCCCGTAGACCAGGACGGTCGGCGCGGACGGGTCCCCGGAGGGCCACTCGGCGAACACCGCCGGCAGCCCGTTGGTCTCCCACACCTCGGCGACCGGGAAGCCGGTGTCGCGCAGCTTGGCGGCCAGCCACTCGGCGGAGCGGCGCACGTCGCCGGCCCGCTCCGGGTCGGCGGAGACCGAGGGAATGGCCAGCCACTCGGAGAGGTCGGCGAGGAAGGCGGCCTGGTGCTGGTCGATGTAGGAGCGGACGACGCTGTCCGGGGTTCTCGTCATACCGACGACTGTAGTTCGCCCGTGCGGGTGTCCGCCCCGGCCGTCCGGTTGCTGCCGCTCGTCGGGGCTGTAACCTCCGTCACCCCCGCCGCCGGGAGGGGCGGACGGGGGTGACGGAGGCCGCGTGGGAGGTCAGCCCGTGCGGCGCAGCAGCGAGATCCGCGAGCGGGTGAGCAGCGCGGCCAGGCCGGCGGCGAGCAGCGGCAGCGCCACCACGGTGGCGGCGATGGTGGGCCAGGGGAAGACCACGGACGACCTGTCGGCGAGATCCTCGGGGCTCATGCCGGGGTAACTGTCCGCGATGCCCTGGACCTTGCGCAGCGCCACGGCCGGCAGGACGCCGCAGACGGTGCCGAGCAGGGTGCCCATGGCGGCGATCACCCCGCACTGGAAGCCGGACAGCGAGCGCCGGATGCGCGGTTCGGCGCCGACCGCGGCGAGGGTGGTCAGGTCGCGCTGGGAGTCGGCGGCGGCCAGTCCGGTGGCGATGCCGGCCGCGCCGAGGGCGACCAGGGCTGCGAAGCCGGCCAGGCCGAGGCCGACGAGTCCGGCCTTGGACTGGTAGCCGCGTTCGACTTCGAGGACGGAGTGGTCGGCGAGCTTGGCGAGCGCGCCGTCGGCCTTCTGCTGGTCGCCGTCGGAGGGCGCGGCAGCGGGCAGCCAGACCGAGCCGGCCGGCCTGGTGGTGAAGCCGAGCCGAGTGGCTGCGTCCGGGGTGATCACGGCCTGGCCGGGGGCCGGCGCCACGGCGGAGGCGAGGACGGCGTCGACGGCGGCCTCGGTGATCTTGGGCTTGCCGGGCACGGTTCCGTCGGCGCCCGTGGACATCGGCTCGGTGTACTGGAGGACGACCTTGCCGTCCTTGATGTAGCGCGGGTCGAAGACCACGGCCTTGCCGGCGGCGAGGGCCTGGCCGACGGCCGGGTCGGTGACGCCGTACAGGTTGCGCAGCAGGGTGGCGTCGCCGGCCGTGATGTCGCCGTAGTGGCTGCCGCGGCGTTCGCGGACCTGGCAGCGCGGGTCGCTGTTGCGGAGCCGTTCGGCCTCGCCGGAGCTGAGCGGGGTGTCGCCGTCGTAGATCGGGCAGCGCCGTTCCTTGGGCGGCATGACCTGGATGTAGCCGCAGGATCCGCCGTCCCGGCAGTCGCCCTTGTAGTCGACGTGGGAGACGTCGGCGCGCGGGCCGAGGGCGGGGATGCTGTGTTCCACGCTGTCGCGCATCTGCGGCAGCAGCTTGCCGTCGGGGCCGCTGGTGTAGCCGCTGCCGAGCATGACGGCGCCGGAGGGACCGGAGGCGACGTACTCGCGGCGGTACTGGTCGTCGTAACTGGCGATGTAGACGTTGACGGCGACGGAGCCGGCGACGGCGGCCATCACGGCGGCGACGGCGGGTGCGGTGCGGCCGCGGTGGCGGACGGAGTCGCGCAGGGCGAGCCGGGGGCCGAGCGGGAGCAGGCGGCCGAGCTTGCCGAACAGGCCGACCAGGTACGGGGTGAGGGCGACCATGCCGAGTTCGGCGACGAGCGAGCCGCCGAGGACGGCGATGCTGCGGCTGGCGAAGCCGCTGGTGGCGCCGAGCAGGGCGAACGCGGCGCCACCGGCGAGCATCAGCAGGCCGAGCAGGGCGAGTTTGCGGCTCGGGGGCTTGAGCGAGTCGCGGCCGGTGAGGGCGGAGACGACGTCCTGGCGGGAGGCCTGGACGGCGGGTACGACGGCGGCGAGCAGTCCGGTGACCAGGCCGACCAGGAGTACGCCGAGCAGGTCGAGCGGCTGCAGGTTGAAGTGGCCGAAGCGGGCGCCGGAGTACTCCTCGGCCCGGGTGCGCAGCAGGGCGACCAGGCCGACGCCGAGGCCGAGGCCGGTGGCGGCGCCGGTGAGGCCGAGGACGATGCCGCCGCCGAGGACGACCGCGCGGACGTTGGCGCGGTCACCGCCCGCGGCGGCGAGCAGGCCGAGCTGCCGCCGTGAGCGTCGGGCCCCGACGGCGAAGGCGGGGCCCGCGAGGAGGACGATCTCCAGCAGGGCCATGCCGACGACGGTGGCGAGGATGACGACGGAGGTGCGGTCGAGGAGGGCGGTACGGAAGCCGCTGTTGTGCCGGTCCATCTCGACGTAGTAGGGCACGTCGCCGCGCGCGGGCGGGTCGAGCAGGACGGCGCGGGAGGTCAGGACGAAGCCGTAGCCGTTGAGTTCGGTGACCTTGGCCCAGTCGAGGGTGGCGCCGGCGGGGAGCCTGACCAGCCAGCGGGTGGCCGGGCCGGAGTCGTGGCCGGGGTCCTGGGAGAGCTTTCCGATCAGGGCGCCGGGCCGGGCGATGAGTTCGGTGACCGCGAGGTCGCCGGGGTACTCGACGACGGCGGTGATGGTGAAGGGGCTGGACTCCAGGCCGCGGACGGTGGTGCGGTCGCCGATCCTCAGCCCGGAGCGCTTGAGGAACGCCCGGGTGACGGCGGCCTGTTGGTCGTTGGTGGGGGCGCTGCCCTCGACCAGGTCGACCCGGCCGTTCCAGATCGGGTCGGTGAGGTCGGCTTCGCTGGTGCGGGTGCTGAGCAGGCCCTGGGTGCTGGTGGCCGCGGTCTCGGGGCCCTGGGGCTCGGGCACCAGGGTGCTGCCGGGCGGCAGCAGCTGCCGGGCCAGCTGGGCGGGTTCGGTGTCGAGGGCGCGTTGCTGGGCAGGGGTGTACTGCGGGGCGGTGCCCTCCTTGGCCTCGTACTTGGGGTTGTCGACCATGAGGCCCTGGTCGGGGTCGGGGGCCTGTTTGACGGCGGATCCGCGGTGGTCCATGGCCAGTTCGCCGGCGGCCCGGCCCATGATCCGCACGACCTTCTCGGCGGGTTCGAGGGTGGCGCTGCGGAAGACCACGTCGGCGCCGGTGACGCCGAGGACGGGCAGCGCGACCATGGCGATGACCAGGGCGCTGCGGCCCTTGGCGCGTAGGGCGTCGCGGCGGGCGATACGCAGGGCGAGCCGCCAGGCTCCGGGCTTCACTCGTCCACCTGCTTGCTGTTCGCGGCGGCGCTGACGAGCAGGCTGGCGGCGTCCTGGCTGACGGATTCGTCGACCATGCGGCCGTCACGCAGGAAGACCACGCGGTCGGCCCAGGCGGCGTGGCGGGCTTCGTGGGTGACCATCATGGCGGCGGCGCCGGCGTCGCAGCGGGCGCGCAGGACGGCGAGGACGGCTTCGCCGGTGGTGGAGTCGAGGGCGCCGGTGGGTTCGTCGGCGAGGACGAGGCGGCGGTCCCCGATCACGGCGCGGGCGATGGCGACGCGCTGCTGCTGGCCGCCGGACATGTCGTCGGGGAAGCGGTCGGCGAGTTCGGGGATGCCGAGTTCCTCCAGGGCGGCGAGGGCTTCGCGGCGGGCGGCGCGGACGGAGAGGCCGTCGAGTTCGCGCGGCAGGGAGATGTTCTCGGCGGCGGTGAGGGCCGGGATCAGGTTGTAGTCCTGGAAGACGTAGCCGATGGAGCGGCGGCGGACCTGGGCGAGTTTCTTGCGGGTGAGGGCGCCGAGTGCGATGCCTTCGACGAGGACCTGGCCGTCGGTCGGGGTGTCGAGGCCGCCGGCGAGGGTGAGCAGGGTGGACTTGCCGGAGCCGGACGGGCCCATGACGGCGACGAATTCGCCGGGGTGGACCTTGAGGTCGACGCCGCGCAGGGCCTGGACCTCGGCGGCGCCCTGGCCGTGGACGCGGGTGACGTTCTCCAAGTGCAGCACCGGTTCCTGCCGGGGCTGTCGGGTGTGGGACATGCTTCCCCCCTTGTTCTGGGACATGGTTCCCCCGTTGTGCTGGGTGCGGGTCCGGCGCCGGAGCGCCGGCCGGTGATTCGGGACGGCCGGTGGTTCGGGTCGGCCGGTGGTTCGGGTCGGCCGGGGCCGATGGGACGGGCTCTAGGCGCGGGTGCGGCGGCCGAGCCGGGTGGGCTTCTTGGGTGTGGCCTCGGCGTCGCGGGTGGTCTCGGCGGCGCGGGCCCGGTGGAGTTCGGCCTGTTGGGCGAGTCGGGTCTCGCAGTGGTCGAGCCAGCGGATCTCGGCTTCGGTCTGGAAGATCAGCTGGTCGAGGACGAGCAGCCAGGCGAGTTCGTTGCTCTCGGTGGGCACGGTGCCGGGTCCGGCCTCGCCGGCGAGGGCGCGGCCCTTGAGCCGGGTGTAGTCCTGCAGTGCCTTGATGCTGTGCCGGCGCTGGCTCTGGACGACGGCGCAGACGTCCACTCCGGGGACGGTGACGGCCATGGCGAGTTTGATGGCGAGTTCGTCGCGCGGGGGGTTGGTCCGGGGCACCGGGGTGTCGAACCAGGCCCGCAGTTCGGCGCGGCCGGCGTCGGTGGCGGCGTAGAACTGGTGGCCCTCCTCGTCCTCGCCTGCGGGTTCGACCAGGCCGTCGCGCTCCAGTCGGGAGAGCGTGGTGTAGACCTGCCCGACGTTGAGCGGCCAGGTGGCGCCGGTGCGGGCCTCGAACTCGGTGCGCAGTTGGTAGCCGTAGCGGGGGCCCTGGTCGAGCAGGGCGAGCAGACCGTGGCGGATGGACATACTCGGTATGTATACCCGGTATGCCCTGCCGCCTCAAGCCGCGCCCCCTCGGGTACCGTCGTGCGGTGTGAGCCAGTTGCGCATCGCCACCTTCAACCTGTTGCACGGTCAGCCGCTCGCCCCGGACGGCGCGCCGCGGCCCTACCCGGCCGACGCGGGCGCCCCGTTGGCGGAGGCGGTGGCCGCGCTGGACGTCGACGTGCTGGCCCTGCAGGAGGTGGACCGGCACCAGGTCCGCTCGGGCGGCACCGACCAGGCGGCGGTGGCGGGCGCGGCCATGGGCGCCGGCGACTGGCGCTTCGCCGCCGCGCTGCACGGGCGCCCGGCGCCGGTGGCGGGCTGGGTCCCGGAGCCGTCCGGGCCGAACGGGCTGCGGGTGTACGGGCCGGGCGAGGTGGGCGACGGCGCCCCGCCCTCGTACGGGACGGCGCTGCTGACCCGGCTGCCGGTGCGGCACTGGCGGGCCCGGCGGTTCGCCCCGGCGCCGTTCGGGCTGCCGCTGCGGGTGGCCGGGCGGCGCGGGCTGACCCCGGTGCCGGACGAGCCGCGGGCGGCGCTGGCCGCGGTGCTGGAGGGCGGGCGCGGGCCGTTCACGGTGGTGGCGGCGCACCTGTCCTTCGTCCCGGGCTGGAACATGGCGCAGCTGGCGGGCATCCGGCGCTGGATCGCCGATCTGCCGCAGCCGTACCTGGTGCTGGGGGACTTCAACCTGATCGGCGCGGTGCCGCGCACGGTGCTGGGCGGGGCGACGGCGCTGGAGCGCACCGCGCCCCGGGCGCGGGTGCGCGAGCTGCGGGCGGCGCGGCGGGTGCGGCCGGCCTTGGCGGAGCCGCGCCGGCGGCGGGTGCGGGAGCCGCGGGCGCGGCTGCAGGGCTGGTACGACCTGGCGCGCACGCCGACCTATCCCTCGCACCGGCCGGCGGTGCAGTTCGACCACGTGCTGGCGGTCGGGGTGCCGCGCGCGGCGGTGGGCCCGGCGGCGGCGCCGCGCGCGGTGGTGTCGGACCACCGGCCGCTGGTGGTCCGGGTGTCGCTGTGAGCCGTCGTTGAGCTAGCGGGTCGTCAGGACGGCGTTCTGCTGCGGCAGCTGGAAGGCCGGGGTCGGCTGGGGGTCGTACTGCAGGAGCAGCATGGCCGCGTCGTCACAGAGTTGGCGGCCGACGTGGCGCACCACGTCCTCGTGCAGGCGCTGCAGGACGTCGGCGGGGCGGCCGTCGGCGCAACGCGGGAGGCGTTCGGCGAGCGGGTAGAAGGCGCCGGAGCGGTCGCGGGCCTCGATCACCCCGTCGGTGAACAGCAGGACCCGGTCGCCGCCCTGGAGCGGGACCCGGTGCACCGGGGGGTGGACGTCGGCCGGATCGAGGACGCCCAGCGGCGGTACGGTGTCGGCGAGTTCGAGCGGGCGGACGGTGTCGCCGCGCAGCAGCAGCGGCGCGGGGTGTCCACAGTTGACGAGTTCGGCGGTGCCGTCGGGGCCGACGCCGATCAGCACCAGGGTGACGAACTCCTCCTCCACGCCGGGGTGATCGTTCTCGTGCAGGGCGCGGTCGAGGCTGACGGCCAGCCAGCCGGCCACCCGGTCGAGCGCGGGTTCCTGGTGGGCGGCCTCGCGGAAGGCGCCGAGGACGGCGGCGGCGGTCTCGACCGCGCCGAGACCCTTGCCGCGGACGTCGCCGACCACGGCCCGGACGCCGTGACGGGTGTTGACGACCTCGTACAGGTCGCCGCCGATGCGGGCGTGTGCGGCGGCGGCCTCGTAGTGGACGGCGGCGCGCATGCTGCCGACCTTCTCGGGGACGGGCCGCAGCAGGACCCGGCGGGCGATCGAGGCGACCAGCTGGGCGTCGGCGAGGGCGCGCTCCTGGCGAAGCCTCAGGGTGGCGCTGACCCAGCCGATCGTGGCGACCAGCAGGACCGCGATGACGCTGGCGGCGTGCACGGACTCGCCGAGCGCGTCGCTGTGGAAGGCCATCAGGAAGGCCGCCGCCTCGGTGTACAGGCCGATGACGAGCGGGTACCAGGTGCGGCGGCTGACCACGGCGGCCAGCGCGGGAACGGCGGTGAGGGCGGGTTCGACCGTCACCTCGGTGCCGCTGAGGTAGTCGAGGACGACGATCAGCGCCATGCCGATGAGGGGCAGCGCGAGCGCTGTCCTCGGCCAGGTGCCGGTCGCGCCCGGGGCGGGTCCCGGGGTCGGCCCGGTGAACCGCTCTCTGATCCATCCGGTCGCGCTCAACTTCGGTCTCTCCAGCAGAAGGCGCCGATGCCCGGGGGCACCTGCGGTGATGACTGAGGGTTAGGGAACGCGGGCCTCGCTGGCGGCCGGAGCACGGGGGTTGACCGGTTACCGACCCCACAATAGGCGCGAAACGTGCGCGACGCACAGGTTTCGGACGTCGACGTGATGACTTGGATGCTCTGCGTGACTCATTAGTCACTGTTCCCGATCAGGAGCCGTTCCAACTCTTTTCGGTCGGGAAGTCCTTCCGGACGGACGATCCGCCCGCTGCGGACGTACAGGAACGAAGCCGTGACCTGCTCGGGATCCACGCCCGCCTGCTCGGCCCAGGCCAGTCGGTAGACCGCGAGCTGCAGCGGGTCGGCGGTCTCCTCGCGATGGGTCTTCCAGTCCACCACTTCGTAGCGTGACGCACCACCCGATTCTGACAGTACGTCACCGCCACGATAGACCGCGTCGATCCGGCCGCGCACCACCCGCCCCGCCAGCACCAGCTGGAACGGCGCCTCCACCCGGTGGGGCTTGCGCTGGGCGTACGGGGTGCGCAGGAACGCCTCCTTGAGCCGCTCCAGGTCCTGCTCGTCCTCGATGCCGTCGTCGTCGGCGCCGGGCAGCGCGCCGGGCTCGATCAGCAGCAGCGGCTCGATCCGGGACTGCACCCAGGCGTGGAAGCGGGTGCCGCGCCGGGCGGCGGGCTGCGGGGGGCGCGGCATCGGGCGGGCCAGGTCGCGCGCGAAGCCGTCCGGGTCGGCGGCCAGGCGCAGCAGCTGGGTGGCGGACAGCGCGGCGGGCAGCGGCACCTCGCGGGCGGTGCGCCGGGAGCGCTCCAGCTCGCCCAGCAGCGCGGTCAGGTCGCGGTCCCAGGAGGCCACCTGGCGCTGGTCCTCGGCGGACATGGGCTCGGGTCCGCCCTGAGCCGGCGCCGGCTCCGAGGGCCCGGAGGCGAACGGGCGAGTCACAGGGGCAACCGGGCGAGTCACAGCGGCAACCGGGCGAGTCACAGGTCCGCCCGCGATCCTGCCGCGCACCACCTCGGCGACCCGGCGGCGGGCGTGCTGCGCGGCCGGGTCCAGCGGCAGCGGCCAGGGGCGTTCGACGGCGGCGGCCAGCGCCGGGTTCTCGGCACCCTTGTCCGGCTGCTCGGCCCAGTGCTCGACCTCGCCGGCGCCCGGCCGCTCGCAGTGCTCGCGCAGCCGCTCCAGGAAGACGGACGGGCCGCGGACGGTCTTCTGGCTGGGCCCCCACCAGTGGCCGGAGGCCAGCAGCAGGGACCGCGGCCGGGTGAACGCGACGTAGCCCAGGCGCAGTTCCTCGGTGCCGGAGTGCTCGGCCAGCTCCTTCTTGAACGCGGCCATCGACTTGCCGTTCCAGCCGCCGCGCACGTCGGGCAGGGTGGCGGCGTCGCCGCGCAGGGCGTGCGGGAGCACGCGCTTGGTACTGGTCCAGCGTTCGCGCGGGGTGCCGGACGGGAATGCCCCCTTGACCAGGCCGGGGACGGCCACCACGTCCCACTCCAGGCCCTTGGACTTGTGGGCGGTGAGCACCTTCACGGTGTCCTCGCCGCCGGGCAGGCTGCTGTCCAGGCCCCGCTCGTACTCCTGGGCGGCGCGCAGGAAGCCGAGGAAGGCGGCCAGGCCCGGGTCGCCGTCCAGGTCGGCGAAGGAGGCGGCGACGTCCAGGAAGGCGTGCAGGGTCTCCCGCCGCCGGGCGGCCAGCGCCTGCGGGGAGGCGGCGAGTTCGACCTCCAGGCCGGTGGCGGCCAGCACCCGGTGCAGCACGTCCATCAGCGGGTCGGCGAGCGAGCGGCGCAGCTCGCGCAGTTCGGCGGCGAGCCGGGCGAAGCGGACCCTGGCCTCGGCGGAGAACGGCAGGTCGTCCGGCTGGTCACCGCCTTCACCGGGTGAGGTGGTGAGGAAGGTCTCCACCGCGTCGGCCAGCGAGACCACCTCGGTGGGGTCGGCCTCGGCGACGGCCGCGGCCAGCGCCGTCACGCCCTCGGGCCGCTCGGTGCGCACCAGGTCGGCGGCGCGGCGGCCGAGCAGGGCGAGGTCACGCGGGCCGATCCGCCAGCGCGGACCGATCAACAGGCGCACCAGGGCGGCGTTGGCGGTCGGGTCCTGCAGCACCTCGCAGACCGCCACCAGGTCGGCCACCTCGGGCAGTTGCAGCAGCCCGCCGAGGCCCACCACCTCGACCGGCACCTCGCGGGCGACCAGGGCGGCGTGGATGTCGGGGAAGGCCGCGCCGCCGCGGCACAGCACGGCGATCCGGCCGGGGGCGGTGCCGGTGCGCACCAGGTGGGCGATCGAGTCGGCGAGCCAGTCGACCTCCTCGGCGTGGGTGGGCAGCAGCGCGGCCCGCACGTAGCCGTCCTGTTCGGCGCCGGGGGCCGGGCGCAGCGCCTCGACGCCCTCGTGCATGGCGCGCAGCGGGGCGGCGAGTTCGTTGGCGAAGGCGAGCAGGCGCCCGCCGCTGCGGCGGTTCTCGCTGAGCGCGTAGCGGTCGGCGGGGCGGCCGTCTGCCTTCGGGAAGTGCCTCGGGAAGTCGTCCAGGTTGGCGACGGAGGCGCCGCGCCAGCCGTAGATGGCCTGGCAGGGGTCGCCGACGGCGGTCACCGGGTGGCCGCCCCCCCGCTGGTCGGGGCCGGCGCCGAACAGGCCGGCGAGCATGAGCCGCTGGGCGACCGAGGTGTCCTGGTACTCGTCGAGCAGGACGACCTTGAACTGGCCGCGGAGCAGTTCGCCGACCTCGGGGCGCTGCTGGGCGAGGCGGGCGGCGGCGGCTATCTGGTCGCCGAAGTCCATCAGCCCGGCGCTCTGCTTGCGGCGGCGGTACTCCTCGACCAGGCGCAGCAGTTCCAGTCGGGCGCGGGCGGTGGCGGGGACGGCGCGCAGGTCGTCGTTGCTGAGCTTGACGGTGGCGAGGGTGTCGAGCAGCTCCTCGTCGTGGGCGCGCAGGGCGGCGGGCTCGACCAGGTGTTCGGCGAGTTCGCCGTCCAGGGCGGTGAGGTCGGCGACGAGGTTGGCGAAGGTGCCGGTGAGGGCGGGGAAGGGGCCGCGGGCGGTGCGCAGCACCTTGGCGGCGAGCTGGAAGCGGGTGGCGTCGGCGAGCAGCCGCACGTCCGGTTCGATGCCGATCCGCAGGCCGTGCTCCTTGAGGAGGCGGCCGGCGAAGGCGTGGTAGGTGGAGATCTCCGGGTCGCCGAGGGGGTCGGTGTCGGCCCGGTCGGCGACCCCGGCCCGGAGCAGGCTGGCGCGGACGCGTTCGGCGAGCTCGCCGGCGGCCTTGTTGGTGAAGGTGAGGCCGAGGACCTCCTCGGGCCGTACGGCGCCGGAGCCGACCAGCCAGACGACCCGGGCGGCCATCACGGTGGTCTTGCCGGAGCCGGCGCCGGCCACGATCACGGCCGGTGCCAGGGGGGCGCCGATGGCCGCCATCTGCTCCCGGTTGAACGGGATGCCCAGCAGCTCCTTGAGCTGGTCGGGATGGCTGAGCACGGCGGTCACCCCGCAACCGTAACCGGAGCGGCGGACATTCCCCGCCGGGCGTTCCCCGACCGTTTCCTACTCCACGAGCTGTGCGCCGTCGCGCTGGGCGGAGCAGCTGCGGCGGAAGGTGCAGCGGTCGCAGCCGCTGCCGGTCTGCGGGACGAAGCGCTCGGCGAGGACCTTGCCGGCGGTCTCGGCGAGCAGGTTCTCGATCCACGGGTCGCCCTCGGGCGGCTCCTGGCGCTGCACCTTGGGGGCGTCCGGGGCGGCCTTGGCGGCGGGTTCGCGCAGGTGGACGAGTTCGGCGCCGCCGGTGGCCGGGGGGCGGGCGGTGAAGCCGGGCAGCTCGTTGAGGGCGCCGGCGCGCACGGCGAGCTGGTAGACGGCGAGCTGCTTGTGCTCGGGCAGCGACTTGTCGGTGGGGATCTGCTTGCCGGTCTTGAAGTCGACCACGTAGGCGCGCCCGGCCCGGTCCTTCTCGACCCGGTCCATGGAGCCGCGGATGCGCACCGAGACGCCGCCGACGTCGAGGGTGACGTCGAAGCCGTGCTCGGTGGCGACGACGTCGCGGCCGCGTTCCAGGACGTGCCAGTTGAGGAAGCGCTCCAGGGCGGCCCGGGCCTCGCCCTTCTCCTGCTGGGACTTCCAGGGGGCGTCGAAGGCGAGCGCGTCCCAGACGGTGTCCAGGCGTTCCATGAGGACGGCGAGGTCGGCGGGGGTGCGGCCGGAGCCGACCTCGTCGGCGAGGGCGTGCACCACGTTGCCGAAGCCCTGGGCGGCGGAGCCGGCGCTCCGGGCCTTGACCTCCTTGTCCAGGAACCACTGCAGCGAGCAGTTCTCCAGCTGTTCCAGGCCGCTGCCGGACAACCGTACGGGCAGGTCGGCGCTGCGCAGCGGTTCGGGGGCGGCGGTGGCGTCGTCCAGGCCCCACCAGCGGTCGGGGTGGGCGGCGGGCACCAGCGGCAGGCCCTCGTCGTCGGTGGCGGCGGCGAGGGTGGCGAGGCGTTCGGCGGCGGCGCGGCGCAGTTCGGGCGAGCGGGCGGGGTCGACGGTGACGGCGCGCAGTTCGGCGACCAGGGCGGCGACCGACAGCGGGCGGCGCGGGCGGTGGGTGACGTCCTCGACGGTGACCGGCGGGGTCCGGCGCAGTACCTTGCCGGTGCGCGGGTCGACGTCCTCGCGGTAGAGCTCGCGCAGGAAGCGGGAGGGCTTGTCGCCGTCGTCGGCGGGCGCCTTGACGGCGGTGACGATCAGCCGTTCCTTGGCGCGGGTGGCGGCGACGTAGAAGAGGCGGCGTTCCTCGCCGAGCAGGGCGGCCGGGGAGAGCGGTTCGGCGAGGCCGTCGCGGCCGATCCGGTCGGCCTCCAGCAGGGAGCCGCGGCGGCGCAGGTCGGGCCAGAGGCCGTCCTGGACGCCGGCGACGACGACCAGGCGCCATTCCAGGCCCTTGGAGCGGTGGGCGGTCATCAGCCGGACCGCCTCGGGGCGCACGGCGCGGACGGTGAGGGTGTCGGCGGCGATGTCCTGGGCTTCGAGTTCGGCGAGCAGGTCGAGGGCGCTGCGGTGGCCGGTGACCTGTTCCTCGGCGCGGGCGGCGGTCTCGAAGAGGGCGCACAGCGCGTCCAGGTCGCGGTCGGCGTTGCGGCCGGCGGCGCCGCCGCGCAGGGCGGCGCGTTCCAGGCGTTCGCGCCAGCGGCGGCTGCCGTCCCACAGCTCCCACAGGGCGTCCTCGGCGGTGCAGCCGCCGGCGAGGCGTTCGCGGACCTTGCGCAGCAGGGTGCCGAGGTCGCGGGCGCGGCGGGCGATCGCCGGGTCGAGGGCGATCAGGCGCTCGGGTTCGGCGAGGGCCTCGCGGATCAGTTCGCCGGCCGGGCGCAGAGCGGCGGCGGGGCGGCCTTCGGCGCGCAGGGCGGCGCGTTCCTCCTCGCGCAGGGCGCGGCCCAGGCGCCGCAGGTCGGAGCCGTCGAGGCCGCCGAGCGGGCCGGTGAGCAGGGCGTGGGCCAGGTCGACGGTGAGGGGGTCGGGGGTGTCCGGGCCGGCGGTGTCCTGCTCCGCGGAGTCCTGCTCTGCGGAGTCCGGGTCGCCGTGCCGGTCGCGGGCGGCGACCCGGGTCGCCTGTTGGGCGCAGACCCGCAGGGCGAGCAGCAGCTGGGCGACGGCAGGCTCCTCGCGCAGCGGCAGGTCGTCGCCGTCGATCTCCAGCGGGACGCCGGCCGCGCCGAGCGCCCGCCGCACGCCGGGGATGGAGCGGGCGCCGGCCCGCACCAGCACGGCCATCTCGCCCCAGGGCACGCCGTCCTCCAGGTGGGCGCGGCGCAGCAGGTCGGCGATCGAGTCGAGTTCGGCGCCGGGGGTCGGGTAGGTGTAGACCTCGGCCCGGCCGCCCTCGCGGGAGGGCAGCAGGGCGCGGTGCTGGGCGAGTTTGTCGGCGGGCAGCCGGCCCATCGGCATCCGGCGGGCGAGTTCGCGGGAGGCGGCGAGCAGGACGGCGCCGGAGCGGCGGGAGACGCGCAGCACCTTGACCTCGGCCGGGCTGCCGTCGGCCTGGCGGAAGGTCTGCGGGAAGTCGAGGATGCCGTTGATGTCGGCGCCGCGGAAGGCGTAGATCGACTGGTCGGGGTCACCGACGGCAACGAGGTCGCGTTCGCCGCCGGCGAGCTGGCGCAGCAGCCGGACCTGGGAGGGGTCGGTGTCCTGGTACTCGTCGACGAAGACGACCTCGTAGCGCTGCCGGAGCTCCTCGCCGACCTCGGGGCGTTCGGCGAGCAGGACGGCGCGGTGGACGAGTTCGGCGTAGTCGAGGACGCCGCGCAGGTCGAGGACATCGAGGTAGTCGGCGAGGAAGTGCGCGGCGGCGGCCCAGTCGGGGCGCTGGACGCCCTGGGCGAAGCGTTCGAGTTCGGCCTCGCCGAGGCCGAGTTCGCGGCTGCGGGCGAGGACGGCGCGGACCTCGTCGGCGAAGCCGCGGGTGGTCAGGCAGGCGCGCAGGTCCAGCGGCCACTGGATGCGGGTACTGCCGAGCTTGGCGTCCTCGGCGCCGCCGGCGAGCAGTTCGCGGACCATGACGTCCTGCTCGGGGCCGGAGAGCAGCCGCAGCGGTTCGGCGTAGTCCTGCGGGTCCTGGTGGGCGCGCAGCAGGGCGTAGCAGAAGGAGTGGAAGGTGGTGGCCTGCGGGGCGGCGGCGGTGCCGAGGCGGCCGGACATCCGGTCGCGCAGTTCCATCGCGGCCTTGCGGCTGAAGGTCAGGACGAGGATCTTCTCGGGGTCGGTGCCGTCCTGGACGCGCCGGGCGACCGCCTCGACCAGGGTGGTGGTCTTGCCGGTGCCCGGTCCGGCGAGGACGAGCAGCGGGCCGCCGGTGTGCTCGACCACGGCGCGCTGGTAGGCGTCCAGCACGGGCGGGTCGGGCTGGACGAGCGGGCTGCGCACGAGCCGGTACGGCGAACTCATGCGCCCGCCTCGCTGCGCTCGGCAGGGGCATTCGCCCACACGCACCTCTTGATGGCTCGCTCGCTCCGCTCGCTCACGCGCCCGCCTCGCCGCACTCGGCAGGGGCATTCGCCCACACGCACCTCTTGATGGCTCGCTCGCTCCGCTCGCTCACGCGCCCACCTCGCCGCACTCGGCAGGGGCGTTCGCCCACACGCGCCTTTCGATGGCTCGCTCGCTTCGCTCGCTCACAGATGGTCCTGAGGTAGTGCAGGGGGCATGGCCGGGCGGGCCCGCCGGGGCCCGCCCGTATCGAGCCTACGATCCTGCCCCGTCAATCCCGCCCGCGCGAAGGATCCGGTGAAATCTGCTCGCCGTCCCAGCGGGCCCGCCTCAGGTCGACCCGGGGCGGGTCGGCGAGTTCGCGCAGCGGGGTGCCCTCCTCGCTGTAGTGGGCGAGGGCGCGGTGCTCGTGCCCCGGCAGGAAGCGGCCGTCGGCGCGGATCACCCGCCACCAGGGCACCGACCCGCCGTACAGTGCCATCACCCGGCCGACCTGCCGGGGGCCGCCCTGGCCGAGGTACTCGGCGACGTCGCCGTAGGTCATCACCCTGCCGGGTGGAATCCGCTCGGTCAGGTCGAGCACGAGTTCGGCGAAGGGCGGTAGGGCGCCCGGGAGGCCGTCGTCTGTTACGTCCGTCACCTGCGGCATTCTTCCTTACAGGGGCGCACGCGCGGCCCCGCGCCTCCGATCCGCCGCGCCCGATCCGCCCCCTGTCCAGCACAGGGGCGCGGGGCATGCCACCATCTTCGGGGCGGTGAGTGGTGATACGAGGACAAGACCAGATGACCGGGACGGCTGACGTGGGCGTGGACAGGGACTCCGACGAGTCCGGATCCGCCGTGCCCCCGGCGCCCGGCGGCGAGTCCGACGGCGGGCCCGAGCGCGGGCCGACGCCGGAAGTCTCCCTGATCAAGGACCCGACGATCAAGACCCCCACGCCCGAGAAGACGCCCGAGCCGGTCGAGCGGCCCCTCGTTCCGGTGCAGCCGGCCCAGCGGGGCGAGTACCACGACCCGCTGGACGACGCCCCGCACCTGGACGTCGACGAACCGCTGCTCGCCGCCCGCGCGCACCGCCCGTCCGACCTGATCCGCTTCCTGGCCGGCGTCCTCGGGATCGTCGCCGTCTTCGTGCTGGCGGGCATCGCCACCTCGACCACCACCGGCATCGAGCAGGACATCGCCACCAACGCGCCGCACTTCTCCGCGGTGCTGTCCACCATCACCGGCCTGGTCTCCAGCGTCGCGGTGCTGGCCGTTCCGCTGGCGTTCGCCGTCGAGCGGCTGATCAAACGCGACGGCCTGCGGGTCGCCGACGGCGTGCTCGCCTCGGTGCTGGCGTACGGCGTCTCGCTGGGCATCGACTGGTGGGTGGCGGAGGGCGCCTCCGAGCACATCCAGGTCGCGCTGACCCGGCTGCCGCTGGACAGCAACGGCACCCTCACCGACCCGGTGCACGGCTACCTCGCCCCGGTGATCGCCTACATGACCGCCGTCGGCATGTCGAGCAGACCCCGCTGGCGGGTGGCCCTGTGGGTGGTGGTGGTTTTCAGCGGCGTCACCGAGCTGCTCGGCGGCTACACCACCCCGCTGTCGCTGCTGCTGACCGTGCTGATCGGCTGGTCCGTCGCCTACGGCACGCTGTACGCGATCGGCTCCCCCAACATCCGGCCCACCGGCCAGCACCTGATGATCGGCCTGCGCAAGGTCGGCTTCACCCCGGACGGCGCCCACCGCGCCCCGGACGCGCCCGGCGGCACCCGCCGCTACTACGTCACCCAGCAGGACGGCCCGCCGCTGGACGTCCACATCATCGACCGCGAGCAGCAGGCCTCCGGCTTCTTCTACCGGGCCTGGCGGCGGCTGCGGCTGCGCTCGGTGGCGGTGCGCCGCAGCCCCCAGTCGCTGCGCCAGGCGCTGGAGCAGGAGGCCCTGATCGCGTACGCGGCGGCCGCCTCGGGCGCCCGCGCTCCGCAGCTGGTCGCCACCTCCGAGCTGGGCCCGGACGCCGCGATCCTGGTGTACGAGAACGTCGAGGGCCGCACCCTGGACGAGCTCGCCGACGAGGAGGTCACCAACGAGGTGATGGCCTCGCTGTGGCATTCGGTGGCCGCCCTGCACGAGCGCCGGATCGCCCACCGCCGGCTCACCGGGGAGTCGCTGCTGGTGGTGGACGGGAAGACGGCCTGCCTGGTCAACCTGTCCGGCGGCGACATCGCCGCCACCGACCTGACGCTGCGCATCGACGTCGCCCAGCTGCTCACCACCTTCGCGCTGCGGATCGGCCCCGAGCGGGCCGTGGCCACCGCCAACGCGGTGCTCGGGGCCGACCGGGTCGCCCAGGCGCTGCCGCTGCTCCAGCCGGTCGGGATGAGCCGCTCCACCCGGATCGACCTCGCCAAGCTCACCAAGGAGCGCAAGGCCGCCGCCCGGGCCAGGGCGCTGGAACAGGTCGCGGCCGGCGAGCGCACCCAGCAGCAGGCCGAGGAGGACATCGCGGCGGCCGGCGAGGACCTGCTCAGCCGCATCCGCGGTCAGATCCTGCAGATCGCCCCCGAGGCGCCGATGGAGCCGGCCAGGCTGGAGCGGCTGAAGCCGAAGACGCTGATCATGGTGATCGCGCTCACCTTCGCCGCCTACCTGGCGCTGACCACCATCAAGCCGGCCCAGCTCAAGCTGTCCCAGATGAACTGGGCGTGGGCGGCGGCGGCCCTGCTCGCGGCCGCGTTCAGCTACGTCGCCGCCGCGATGAGCCTGACCGGCTTCGTCCCCGAGCGGCTGCCGTTCCGGCGCACCGTCGCGGCCCAGCTGGCCGGTTCCTTCGTCAAGCTGGTCGCCCCCGCCGCGATCGGCGGCATCGCGCTCAACACCCGTTACCTGCAGAAGGCCGGCATCCGCCCCGGTCAGGCGGTCGCCTCGGTGGGCGCCTCCCAGCTGGCGGGCCTGGCCGGGCACCTGCTGCTGCTGTTCAGCTTCGGCCTGATCACCGGCAGCCAGACCAACGGCGACCTCTCCGCGTCCCGCGCGGTGATCATCGGTGTGCTGACCGCCGCCGTACTCGCCCTGGTGGTGGCCGCCGTCGCGCCGCTGCGGCGCTTCGTACTGGGCCGGCTGCGCTCGCTGTTCTTCGGCGTGGTGCCGCGGATGCTCGACCTGATGCAGACGCCCAGCAAGCTGTTCACCGGCTTCGGCGGCATCCTGCTGCTGACCCTCTCCTTCACCGCCTGCCTGGACTTCTCGGTGCAGGCCTTCGGCGGTGACGTCAGCTTCTCGGCCGTCGCGGTGGTCTTCCTGACCGCCAACGCGGCCGGCTCGGCGATCCCCACCCCGGGCGGCATCGGCCCGGTCGAGGTCGCGCTGATCGGCGCGCTGACCGTCGCGGACGTGCCCCCGGCGGTCGCCACCCCGGCGGTGTTCCTCTTCCGGGCGCTCACCTTCTGGCTGCCGGTGCTGCCGGGCTGGATCGCCTACAACGTGCTGCAGCGCAAGCACGCGCTCTGACCGTACGGGAAGACCCACGGGGGAACGTACGGGAGGACGCGCGAAGGGAGGGCCCGCCGGACGGCGGGCCCTCCCTTCGCGTCAGCCTCTCAGTAGACCGGCTTGTGCGGCTCGATCTGGTTCACCCAGCCGAGCACGCCGCCGCCCAGGTGGACGGCGTTGGCGAAGCCCGCGGCCTTCACCACGGCCAGCACCTCGGCCGAGCGCACGCCCGACTTGCAGTGCAGCACGATCTTCCGGTCCTGCGGCAGCTTCTCCAGCGCGTCGCCCATCAGGAACTCGTTCTTCGGGATCAGCACCGCGCCGGGGATGTTGACGATCTCGTACTCGCCGGGCTCGCGGACGTCGATGAGGTAGATGTCCTCCTTGTCGTCCTGCCACTGCTTGAGCTGCTTCGAGGTGATGGTCGAACCGGCGGCGGCGGCCTGCGCCTCCTCCGAGACGACGCCGCAGAAGGCCTCGTAGTCGATCAGCTCGGTGACCGTCGGGTTCTCACCGCAGACGGCGCAGTTCGGGTCCTTGCGGACCTTCACCTGGCGGTAGTTCATCTCCAGGGCGTCGTAGATCATCAGCCGACCGACCAGCGGGTCGCCGATGCCGGCCAGCAGCTTGATCGCCTCGTTCACCTGGATCGAGCCGATGGACGCGCACAGCACACCCAGCACGCCGCCCTCGGCGCAGGAGGGGACCATGCCCGGCGGCGGGGCCTCCGGGTACAGGCAGCGGTAGCAGGGGCCGTGCTCGGCCCAGAACACGCTGGCCTGGCCGTCGAAGCGGTAGATCGAGCCCCACACGTACGGCTTGCCGAGCAGCACCGCGGCGTCGTTCACCAGGTAGCGGGTGGCGAAGTTGTCGGTGCCGTCCACGATCAGGTCGTAGCCGGAGAAGATCTCCATCACGTTGGAGTTGTCGAGGCGCTCCTCGTGCAGGATCACGTCGACGTAGGGGTTGATCTCCTTGACCGAGTCCCGCGCCGACTCCGCCTTGGAGCGCCCGATGTCGGCCTGGCCGTGGATGATCTGGCGCTGCAGGTTCGACTCGTCGACCACGTCGAACTCGACGATGCCCAGCGTGCCGACACCGGCGGCGGCCAGGTACATCAGCGCGGGCGAACCCAGGCCACCGGCGCCGACGCACAGCACCTTGGCGTTCTTCAGCCGCTTCTGCCCGGCCATCCCGACGTCCGGAATGATCAGGTGGCGGGAGTACCTGCGGACCTCGTCAACGGTGAGCTCGTCGGCCGGCTCGACCAGGGGTGGCAACGACACGGGGACTCCGATGGGTGTCTTGTTCAGGTGGCCCAGGGCCGCCTCGGACGGGGTTGTTGCTCCGCCACTCAGGTGGCTCTCTAGGCCAACAGTGTCACGCCCCTCCGGTATTCCGAGACAGCCCGTCCGATGGGCGAGACGGGCGGCGCCGGATCGTGGAACCGGCCGACGGGCCCCTCCGGGCCGCCCCAGGCCCGTGATTCCGGGCCCGGGACACCCCCGGTGCGAGCTCACACCCGGCAGGCCGTCTCCAGCCAGACATCCCCCAGCGACTCCTCCAGCGGCACCTGTGTCCGCCAGCCGAGACGGTCCCGGGCGGTGCGCACGTCCGCCTGCCGCCACGGCACCGGCTCGCCCGGGGCGGGCCGACCCTCCGGCCGCTGGCCCTCCGCCCGGTGCCCCGGCAGGTACTGCCCCGGCGGGTGGTGATGGCCGGGCAGGTGGTCGCCGCCCGGCCCGCCGGCCTGCGCGGGCAGCAGGATCTGGCGGTTCTCCTCGACGATCGACCCCTCGAAGCCCGAGGCCCGCACCAGCAGCTGGGCCGCGTCCCGAGCCCGGACGGCGTGCCCGCTGCCGATGTTGATCACCCCGGTGGCGGCCGAGACCGCCGCCGCCTGGATCGCCCGTGCGACGTCCCGCACGTCCACGAAATCCCGGTATCCGGACAGGTCCGGCATCCGCACCTGGTTCTCGTCCCGCTCCAGCGCCCGCCGCAGGCCCTCGGCGAGCCGCCCGAACAGCGAGGCGGTCGGTGCCCCCGGGCCCACCACGTCGAACACCCGCAGCACCGCCGCGTCCAGCCCGGAGGCCAGCACCAGCTCCGTCCCGGCCAGCTTGGACACCCCGTACGGGCCGACCGGCCTCGGCTCGGCCTGCTCCGAGACCGGCACCCCGCCGGGCACCGGCCCGTACTCGGCGGCCGAGCCGACGTGCACCAGCCGGGCGGGCTCCCGGCTGCGCCTGATCGCCTCGCAGACGGTCGCGACGGCCAGCGTGTTCGACCGGATCAGGGTGCGCGAGCTGCCGTAGGTGGCGCCCGCGCAGTTGATCACCACCTGCGGCGCGACCGCGTCCAGGAAGCGGGCCAGCGCGCCCGGGCTCCCGGTGGTCAGGTCGAAGCGGATGTCGGCCGAGTCGCGCCGGCCGAGCACCGTCACCTGCAACTCCTGGTCCATCAGCAGACGATCGGTCACCCGGCGGCCGATGAAGCCGTCGGCGCCCAGCAGCAGCACCCTCATCGGGGGCGTCCTTCCACGAAGCGAGGTCGGGGACGACCTGGCGGACTGAGAACTACGAACGAACAGCGTTTTTCGAGCGTCGGAGGGTCGGGGCGGCGGAGGGTCACGGCGGCGTACGGCCGGGCGTCGGCACGTCAGCGGTGGGCGCCGGCCCGGCCGAGCCGCGCCCAGGCGTACGCCAGCAGCGCCGCCGCGACCGCGCCGCCGCCCAGCAGCACGGCGGCCGGCGCGGAGCGGCCCAGGGCGAGCGGCACCGCCGCCGCGGCGGGCCCGGCCAGCGCGCCCAGCGCGGCGGCCGTCCTCCGGCCGCAGCGGGCCAGCAGCACCGGCAGCACCAGCAGCAGGCCCAGCACGCCCTGCGCCGCCCACTGCGCGGGGCCCGCCCGCTCGGCGGCCAGGTGCAGCAGCCCGCCGCCGTGGCCCGGCCCGGGGTGCGGCGCCACCACGGCGAGCACCGCCAGCGCGGCGTACGTCAGCACCGCGAGCACCGCCAGGTGCAGCGCGACCGCGACCGGTAGCACCGGCCGCATCCGGGCCCGGAACCCGGCCAGCGTGCGGGCCGCCCCCAGGTGGCCGCGGCCGACCTGCCGGTACCAGCGGGCCACCCGCTCGGCCGAGCCCGCCGACACCGCGGCGGCCAGCACCAGCGCGACGGCCGGCGGCCGGTCCCCGCCCGGTACGGCCAGCGGGAGCAGCAGCAGCGCGGCCAGGCCCAGCCCGTGGCCGAGCGCGGCGGGGCGCAGCCGGGAGCCGGCGGACGGGACCGGGGCCGGGACGCGGCCCGGGGCGGGGCCCAGGGCGTCGGGGCGGGCCGGGGCGGTCGGCGGCGGGCCGGATTCGGCCGGGGTCGTCAGCGCGGGCAGCAGCACCAGCGGTACGGCGGCGGGCAGCAGCACCGGCCAGCGGGCGCCGAACGCGGCCACGGCGGCGCAGGGCGGCGCGGCCAGCACGGCGGCGGTCAGGGCGGCCCGGGCGGCGGCACCGCGCCGCCCGGGCCGGGGTGGGTCCGGCGCGGCGGGCGGGCGGCGGGGCACCCGGGCGTACAGCTCCTCGGCGAGCGAGAACAGGTTGGTGTGCCGGCAGCGGGCGGCGGCGTCCGGGCCGAGTCCGGCCTCCTCCAGCCCGGCGGCGATCTCCAGCGGGTCGACGGCGCGCTCGCACAGCTCCCGGTGCTCGGCCATCACCTCACGCACCGGGTCGACGCTGCCCACCGCCGCGCCGCCGGGCATCAGACGGCCCCCGCGAGCTCTTCGGCATGCTCCCGCCCGCCGGGGTCGTCGTCGCGCTCCCGTCGGGCGTCGGTGCCGGAGGGCAGTGCGGCGAGGTGGGCACCGCGGGGGTGCCGGGCGGCGGGCTGCTCCGGGGAGCCGGGGTCCTCGCCGCCGCCGTCCGGGGCGCCGCCGTGGCCCGGGCGCGGGCCGTCGGTGAGCCAGTACTCGGCGGGGCGGGCGAAGGGGCGCGGCGCCCGGCCGTCCTCGCCGCCGTCGCCGCCGGGGAAGGCCGGGTACTGGGAGACCAGTTCCAGGTAGATCTCCCGGAAGGCGCCGATCACCGGCTCGACGGCGAAGCGTTCCTGCGCCCGCAGCCGCCCGGCCAGCCCGAGCCGGGCCCGCCGCTCCTCGTCGCGCAGCAGCGCCAGGCAGGCCCCGGCCAGGGCGCGCGGATCGCGGGCGGGCACCAGCAGCCCGGTCGGGCCGACCACCTCGCGGGCCACCCCGACGTCGGTGGTCACCACGGCCCGCCCGCTCAGCATGGCGTCCGCGAGCAGTCCGGGGCCGCGCTGGGAGAGCGCCGTGAAGACGGCCACCGTGCCGCCCTCCCAGGCCCGGGCGAGGGAGCCGGGCCGTCCGGCGAAGTCCACCGCCCCGGTGATGCCCAGCCGCTCGGCGACCGCCGCGCAGTGCGCCCGGTAGCCGGGGGCCGTCTCCTCGCCGTGGATCACCAGGCGGGCCTCGGGTAGTTCGGCACGGACCCGGGCGAAGGCGTGCAGCATCAGTTCGGGGTCGCGGCCCGGTTCCAGCGCGCCCGCCCACACCAGGGTGGGCCGCTCGGGCTCGGGCCCGGCCGCCGGGCGGTCCACGGCCGGGGTGCCCTCGTACACCACCCGGGTGCGCGCCGGGTCGGCCCCGCAGCGGCGCTGCCACTGCTGGTCGTGGGCGCTGCCCGGGGTGAGTATCGCGGCCTGCCGGTAGGTCTCCTCGGTGAGGGCCCGGAAGAAGGCCAGCAGCAGCGCCCGCACCGGCCATCGGTACGGCGCCTCGCGGTAGCCGAGGTACTGCTCGCGCAGGTGCAGGCCGTGCTCGGTGACGACGAACGGCACCCCGTGCAGGTGCCGGGCGACCAGGGCGGGCAGTGCGGCGGGGCCGCCGCCGACGACGTGGCACAGGTCGACCCCGCCCAGGCCTCCGGGCCCGGTGCCGTACCAGGGCGCGGACAGCGGTCGCAGGCACTGCTCCAGCAGGTCCGCGGCGACCAGGACGTCGCACACCAGCGGCTGCCCGGCGGAGGTGTCCGCGCCGGGCAGCCGCCAGGTGCGTTCCAGGACCCGCCGGGCGTGCACGGAGGCGAGGAAGGCGGGCAGCGTGCCGTCCTCCCCGGCCAGTGCCGCCAGCCGGTACAGCCCCGCGCCGAAGCCGGCCCGCTGCCCGGGCAGCACGAGCGCCCGCACCAGTTCCTCGTACGCGCCGGCGTACTGGCGTCTGCGCAGCGCGCCCGGCGCCCGGCCGCGCGGCCGGCGCCCCCACAGCGCGAGGTCGCGCGCCCCGCGCCAGGCGGGCGAGAGCCGCTCGGCGGTGCCCGGGACGGGCCCCGTGCGCTCGGGGCCGGTCAGCAGGTACAGCTCGAACCGGTGCTCCGGCAGGCCCTCGGCCAGCCGGTCGCACCAGGCTCCGGCACCACGCCGGGGATGCGGACGGGTACCCTCGGTGAGCAGGGCGACGCGCACGGAAGACCTCCTTCTGCCTCGGAGCGGGGTGGTGACGGCAGCCCTCGGTCAGGGCCGGCTGTCCCCTCGCACCCCTGGGACGCCCCTCGGGAAGGGGCCACGGGAGCCGCGGGGCCGTACGCCGGGACCCTTGCTCGGGCCGCCCGCCGTGTGCTCCGGCGTCAGCGGCCCTCCCCCACACCTGTTCGGTCCGGCAGCAGAAAGGTAGGACCGGCCCGGGGCGATCCATCGGTCACATGCCTGGCTGCCACCTGAACGAGTGAACCGTCGTGACCTCGCCCCGAACCGGGCCGTTAGCGGGCGCTATACGCGGGCGTCGTCCGCGGGGCGCCCGGTGCGCCGTGCTCAGCGGCCGGCGTGTGCGATCAGCTCGCGGACGGCGCGGGCGACCGCGTCGGGGTGCTCCATCATCGCCACGTGCCCGGACTCCGGCAGCACCAGCAGCCGGGTGTCCGGGAAGGCCGCGCAGGCGCGGCGGGCCGAGCGGTAGGCGACCAGCTTGTCGCGCAGCCCGTACACCAGCAGCACCGGCGCCTGGACCTGCTCGGCCTGCCGCCACAGCGCCTGGTCGCCGCGCTCGGTGTACGCCGAGACGATGCCGCGGGCGGAGCCGATCAGCGCCTGCATCGCGTGCGGCACCTCCAGCCGGCGCCGGTACTCGGCCACCGCCTCGGCCCGGGTGGCCGGGCTCAGGGCGGCCGGGTCGCCGTAGACCAGCCGCAGCAGGTCCTCGGTGGCGGCCTCGACGTCGCGCCGGCCCGCGGGCAGCCGGCGCAGCAGCGCGGGCACGCCGGGCATGGCGAGCAGGCCGGTGGGCCAGGCGGAGCGCTGCGGGGGCAGTTCGGGCAGGGCGGGCGAGACCAGGGTGAGGCTGCGGACCAGGTCGGGGCGCAGGGCGCTGAGCCGGACGGCGACGGCGCCGCCGAGCGAGTTGCCGAACAGGTGGACCGGTCCGCGTCCGGTCGCCTCCAGGTAGCCGATGACGGCGCGGACGTGGCCGGAGACGCTGAGGTTGCCGTCGGTGGGCGGGGTGGAGCGGCCGAAGCCGGGCAGGTCGACGGCCTCGCCGTCGACGAGGCCGCCGAGGCGGTCCATGAGGGCGGTCCAGTTGGCGGCCGAGCCGCCGAGGCCGTGTACGAAGAGGCCGGGTTCGCGCCCGTCGGGGCCCGCTCCGTCGGCGGGGCGGTGCACCGCGAGCACGGCGCCGGGGACCTCGACCGTTCGTACCTGCTGCTCAGTGCTGCTCATGGTGGACGATGGTATTGAGCCCCGGCCGGGGGCGGTGTGGGGTGGTCCGGCCGTTCCACCCCTCGTCACACCACTGCCGACGCCGAGGTCAGCGCCGTATTGTGGGCTCCTGACAAGGAGGCCGGGCAGCTTTTCTCGCCTTCGCCGAGCGCGGGCGCGGTTACCGAAAAGTAGAATCGGCCCTCTTGCCAGCCCCGAACAACCCGAAGTGAGGAGCGCCGTGACGGCCATCCAGGAGGCGCAGGAGCGCCCGCGCGGTGCCCGCCTGCCGCGAAGCGCCCGCCGTGAACAACTGCTCGGTGCCGCCCAGGAGGTGTTCGTCGCGCAGGGTTACCACGCGGCCGCCATGGACGACATCGCCGACCGCGCCGGGGTCAGCAAGCCGGTGCTCTACCAGCACTTCCCCGGGAAGCTGGAGCTGTACCTGGCGCTGCTGGACAAGCACTGCGACGCCCTGGTCGAGTCGACCCGCGAGGCACTGGGGACGACCACCGACAACAAGCTGCGGGTGGCCGCGACGATGGAGGCGTACTTCAACTACGTCTCCAGCGAGTCGGGCGCGTTCCGGCTGGTCTTCGAGTCGGACCTGACCAACGAGCCGGCCGTGCGCGAGCGGGTCGAGCGGGCCTCCGAGGCGAGCGCGACGCTGGTCAGCCAGGTGATCCAGGAGGACACCGACCTTCCGGAGTCGGAGTCCAAGCTGCTGGCCGCCGGGGTCTGCGGCCTGGCCCAGATCACCGCCCGCTACTGGCTCTCGCAGGGTCTGGAGATCCCGCGCGACGAGGCGGTGCGGCTGGTCGCCAGCCTGGCCTGGCGCGGGCTGAAGGGCTTCCCGATGCACCCGGGCGATCAGGCCGGGGAGGCCTCCGCCCAGCAGTGACGATCCGCTGACCTTCGCCTGGGCGGTGATCGGGTGCTCTATGGTGAAGCCGTACGGCGCGGTCGCCGCGAACGCCTGTTCCGGGCGGTCCGGTGCCGCGCGTGGAGGCTGCAACCCCGGAGGGACGGAAGCCGTGGAGGTCAAGATCGGCGTGCAGAACGCGCCGCGCGAGATCGTGATCGAGAGCTCGCAGACTGCCGATGAGGTCGAGAGCCTGGTCGCGAAGGCGCTGGAGGGCTCCACCAAGCTCTTCTCGCTGACCGACGAGCACGGCCGCCGCGTCATCGTCCCGGCCGAGCGCCTGGCGTACGTGGAGATCGGCGAGCAGGCCGCCCGCAAGGTCGGCTTCGGCACCCTCTGAGGCGCCGCCCGAAGCTCGTCCCGGTGCCCCGTTCCCCTCAGGGAGCGGGGCACCGGCGCGTGTACGGCGGGGTGGGGCGGGGTACGCCGACAGATGCGGCACCGCTGCCGCACGCCCGTCCCCCGGGGAGGCTGCCTTGCTGGTCGAGTCGATCGCCTTCGCCCTCGTCGGCCTGGTCGCGGGCACGGCCGCGCTGCTGGGCCTGCCCCGGTACTTCCGGGCGTCCCGTCCGCTGGTCGCCGGCACGGCGCCGGCGGCGGCGCTGCTCGGCGGGGTGGTCGCGCACTTCTGCCTGGACGGGCGCTACCCGGTGGTCGCGGTGGCCTTCTCGGCGCTGGCCGCGGGGGTGCTCACCTCGCTGCTGGCCCGGCCGGACCTGGCCGCCGGCCGGGCACCGGCGCACCGGCACCACCCGCACCGGTCCGGTGCCCACCGCGCGCCGCGGCGGCACCGGCCGGCCTGACGCCGCTCAGGAGGCGAGGCCGAGCGCGGCCATCCGCCTGGTGTGCGCCTCGGTGATCCGGTTGAACATCTTGCCGACCTCGACCAGGTCGAAGCCCTGCACATGGACGCCGCCGACCAGCAGGTTGGACAGCGCGTCCCGCTCGGCGACCACCCGCTGGGCCTGGCTGAGCGCCTCGCCCATCAGCCGCCGGCCCCACAGTGCGAGCCGTCCGCCGGCCCGCGGGTCGGCCTCGATGGCCTGGCGGACCTTGTCGACGGCGAACTGGGCGTGGCCGGTGTCGGACATGACGCCGAGGACCAGCTCGCGGGTGTCGTCGTCCAGCCGGACGGCCACCTCGCGGTAGAAGTCGGTCGCGATGGAGTCGCCGACGTAGGCCTTGACCAGGCCCTCCAACCAGTCCGAGGGCGCGGTCATCCGGTGGAACAGCTCCAGCGGCTCGACGAAGGGGCGCATGGCCTCCTGCGGGTCGGCGCCGATCTCGGCGAGCCGGTCGTGCAGCCGCTGGTAGTGCTGGAACTCGGAGGAGGCCATCCGGGCCAGAGCCGCCTTGTCGGCGAGGTCGGGCGCCAGCTTGGCGTCCTCGGCGAGCCGCTCGAAGGCGCTCAGCTCGCCGTACGCGAGCGCGCCGAGCAGGTCCAGCACCGCCGCGCGGTAGCCCGGCTCGGCCGAGCACGTGGCCCAGTCGCCGATCGAGCCGGCCCCGCCGTCCTGCGTCTCACCATGGGTCTCCATGACCCGCCACCTTAGTCCCGCCACGGCGTCCGCCCCACCACCCGGCGCGGTCGGGTGACCGCCCGGAGTGCCCGTTCACGGGCCGGTCCCCCGGGGCAATGTCAGACGCGTCACGTGTTCGAGTCGTCGCCTGACTGTATGGTGGTACGGAGCCCCGTCGTGCTCGCACGGTGTCACCGCCGTCTCGGTGGCCCGCGCAAGCCCGCTCCGTAGCGGCACCGTCCCCTCGGACGTGTCCGCACCGGAGGCACGGGTACTCACGTACGCGGATGCCCGGTCGGAGAGCCGATCGGCTCCGACCATGGCTTGGACTTCAAGCCTTGGCACCGCATCAGTGGCCGAGCGAGGGCCGCCGAGACCACGCCCCCTGGCGGAGGTCCCGCGCAGGTCCCTCACGGGAACCCTCCCCGACGCCGCCGGCGACGCGCCCCGCACCGGGCCGCGCGCACCGGCCGGCCGCAGGGACCGGCGCGGTTGTGCGTCCGCGCAGCTGTAATCGGGGCCGCCCAGGCCCGTTCGCAGCCGCGCGGCTGCCCGCCCGCCGCTCGCTCTCGGCCCCTCCGAAAACGGAAGAGGCAGCACCCTGTCCACCACCGCTGAACCCATCAAGACGACGTTCCGGGACCTGGGGATCCTCCCGGAGACCGCCGAGGCGCTCGAGTCCGTCGGCATCGTCCATCCCTTCCCGATCCAGGAGATGACCCTCCCGGTCGCGCTGACCGGCCACGACGTCATCGGCCAGGCCAAGACCGGCACCGGCAAGACCCTCGGCTTCGGCCTCCCGCTGATCGAGCGGGTCGTCGTGCGCGCCGACGTGGACGCCGACCGGGCCACCGAGGAGCAGCTCTCCGAATTCCCGCAGGCGCTGATCGTCGTCCCGACGCGTGAACTCTGCACCCAGGTCACCAACGACCTGCAGACCGCCGGCAAGGTCCGCAACGTGCGCGTCCTGGCCGTCTACGGCGGCCGGGCGTACGAGCCGCAGGTCGAGGCGCTCGCCAAGGGCGTCGACATCGTGGTCGGCACCCCCGGCCGACTGCTGGACCTGGCCGGGCAGCGCAAGCTCAACCTGTCCAAGGTCCGCGCGCTGGTCCTGGACGAGGCCGACGAGATGCTCGACCTCGGCTTCCTGCCGGACGTCGAGAAGATCATCACCATGCTGCCGGCCAAGCGGCAGACGCTGCTGTTCTCGGCCACCATGCCGGGCCAGGTGATCAGCCTCGCCCGCCGGTACATGAGCCAGCCGACCCACATCCGGGCCACCGCCCCGGACGACACCGGCTCGACCGTCGCCAACATCGAGCAGCACATCTTCCGTGCGCACTCGCTGGACAAGGTCGAGATGGTCTCGCGCATCCTGCAGGCCGACGGCCGCGGGCTGGCGATGATCTTCTGCCGCACCAAGCGCACCGCCGCCGACGTCTCCGACCAGCTGACCCAGCGCGGCTTCGCGGCCGGCGCGGTCCACGGCGACCTCGGCCAGGGCGCCCGCGAGCAGGCCCTGCGGGCCTTCCGCAACGGCAAGGTCGACGTGCTGGTCTGCACCGACGTCGCGGCTCGCGGCATCGACGTCGAGGGCGTCACCCACGTCATCAACTACCAGTGCCCCGAGGACGAGAAGACCTACCTGCACCGGATCGGCCGCACCGGCCGGGCCGGCGCCTCCGGTACGGCCGTCACCCTGGTCGACTGGGACGACATCCCGCGCTGGCAGCTGATCAACAAGGCGCTGGACCTGCCGTTCAACGAGCCGGAGGAGACCTACTCCACCTCGCCGCACCTGTACGAGCTGCTGAAGATCACGCCGGGCACCAAGGGCGTGCTGCCGCGCTCGGAGCGCACCCGGGCCGGGCTCGGCGCGGAGGAGATCGAGGACCTCGGCGAGACCGGCGGACGCGGTTCCCGCTCCGGCCGCGGCGGGCGAAGCGGCCCGGGCCGCGCCGCCGTCGAGACCCCGGCGGAGGAGAAGCCGCGCCGCACCCGTGAGCGCCGCCGCACCCGCCGCGGCTCGGAGGTCGGCGCCGAGGGCGAGGCCGCCGCTGCCGCTCCGGTGACCGAGAGGGCCCCGGCCGTCGAGGGCACCGAGGGCGAGGCCGCGCCGCGCCGTCGCCGCCGCCGTTCGCGCGGTGGCGCCGCCGTGGCCGAGGCCGCCGTGGCGGCGACCGAGGCCGTGGTCGAGGCGGCTCCGGCCGTCGAGACCGTCGCCGAGCCGGTCGCCGAGGAGAAGCCGCGCCGCACCCGGACCCGCAAGCCGAAGGCGGAGGCCGTCGAAGCCGTCGTCGAGGCGCCGGTCGAGGCCGCCCCGGCCGAGAAGCCCGCGACCCGCACCCGGACCCGCAAGCCGAAGGCCGAGGCCGTCGAGGCGGCGACCGAGGCCCCGGCCGAGGAGAAGCCCGCCCCCCGGACCCGCACCCGCAAGCCGAAGGCCGAGGCCGTCGAGGCCGCCGCCGAGGCGCCGGCCGAGAAGCCCGCGGCCCGCACCCGGACCCGCAAGCCGAAGGCCGTCGCGGAGACCGCCCCGGAGGCCCCGGCCACCGAGGCTCCCGCCGAGGTCCCGGCCCCGCGCAAGCGGACCCGCACCCGCAAGGTCGCGGCCACCCCGGAGAGCTGACACTCCCACCCCGAGGGGGCGGGCGGAGCCGTGACGGCCCCGCCCGCCCCCTCGGGCATTCCCACCCGCCACCACCGGGGCGACAGTCGGCGACGCGCCGTCGGCGTCCGGGCTGGTGGGAGTGGGTGTCAGGGACCCCCTAAGCTCGGGGTGTCGGCCTGTCGCGGGAGGGAAGCTGCCCATGAGTACTCCGCCGTTCCTGACCCTGCCCGGTTGTGCCCGGGCGGAGCGCGTGGTGACCGCGCGCGGGGAGTTCGCGGCGTTGCGGGCGGAGCCTGACGGGCCTGTGCGGGGGTCGGCCCTGCTGGTGCCGGGGTTCACGGGCAGCAAGGAGGACTTCATCGGGCTGCTGGAGCCGCTGGCGGCGGCCGGGTACCGGGTGACGGCCGTGGACCAGCGGGGGCAGTACGAGACCGGCGGGCCGGACGAGGCGGCCGCGTACGAGCTCCCGGCGCTGGGCGCGGACGTGCGGGCGCTGACCGAGGTGCTGGCGGCCGAGGACGGGCCGGTGCACCTGCTGGGGCACTCCTTCGGCGGTCAGGTGGTGCGGGAGGCCGTGCTCGCGGCCGCCGCGGCGGGGCCGCTGCCCTGGCGTTCGCTGACCCTGATGGCCACCGGGCCGGGGGCGATCGACGCGGCCGAGGCGGCCCGGACCAAGCTGCTGCTGGACGCCCTGCCGGTGCTGACCCTGGAGGAGATCTGGCAGGTCATGCGGCAGATGGACGAGAGCAGCGACACGCCCAAGCCCGTCCTGGAGCCGGATGTCACGGAGTTCCTGCACCGCCGCTGGGTGGCGAACGTGCCGCAGGCGCTGGCCGTGGTCGGCGGGCACCTGGTGGCCGCGCCGGACCGGGTGGACGAGTTGGCGGCGGTGGCCGCCGGGGCGCTGCCGGTGCTGGTGCTGTCCGGGGTGCGGGACTACGCCTGGCCGGTGCCGGAGCAGTCCCGGATGGCGGAGCGGCTGGGCGCCCGCCGGGTGGTCGTCGCGGACGCGGGCCACTCCCCCAACGCCGAGCAGCCGGCCGTCACGGCCGAGGCGCTGGCGGCGTTCTGGGCCTGAGCCGCGGCTATTCGCCCGCTCGCCTCCGGGGCGCTCGGACCCGGCGCCGACGCTCGGGGCGGGGGCCCCGCTTCAGCTCGGGGCGGGGATCCACCCGGCACCCTCACCGGAGTGGTCTGAACCACTTTTGGCAGTCCGACCGTTCTTCACGCGGGACAAAATTCGTTAGTTACGGTAATCTTTGATTCTGTCCGGGAATCATCGCCGGCCCGCACGCGGTTGCCGATCAGGCGAAACCTGGACGTTACGGACGGGCAACGGCCCAGTAGCACCGCCACGACACCGTGGTTGCACGAGGCATTGGACGCACCAGGCAAGCAGGGGGAGCCCTTGCCGCAGCAGACCGCCGCACGTACGACGCGATCGGTCCGGCCGTACCGCCGGATCCGCAAGACCCCGAATGGGCTGATACCGACTCAGCCGCAATCGCCCCGCCCCGCGGGGCCAGGAAAGGAGACGCCCATGACCAAGCCCATGCGCTTCGAGATCCTCCGACTGGACGACACCGACGGCTCCGCCACCGACCGCCTGATCGCCGACGCCGAGACCGTCCGCGAGTACGTCGAGGCCGCCGCCCGCACCGGCGAGCGCCTGCTCATCCGCCCGTGCCCGACCGTCTGACCAGGCGCGGCGCCTCCGACCGGGAGCCCTCACCCGCCGCCGACGAGCCCGGCGCGTCCGATCCGGACGTTCCGATACCCGACTGACGCCCTGTCGCCGCATTCGCCGATGACGGGGCGTCAGTGCGTCCGGGGCCTGACCCGCGCGACGTTTGCCGCCGTCCGCGACGGGACATCCCCCAACGGGAACCGCCCGCGCCGCGCCCACCCCGCGCCGGCCGGGAGTCCGCCACCGACAGGTGCCGCCGAGCCCTCCGTACGGGTGATCGTCCTTGACGCGGCGGTCCGGAGGGAGGAGCGTTGTCGGCTATGAGGGGCGAGCCAAGCTGCCCGAGGTGCGCCGGTCGGGTCCGCGCCCCCGGTCTGTTCTCAGACACCTGGCAGTGCGATCGGCACGGAGCCGTGCACCCGATGCAGCCCGTGCTGCCCCCGAGTGTGGAAGCCCTGGGGGTGGCCGTCGCCCGCTCACAGGTCCCGGTCTGGCTGCCCTGGCCGCTCCCGGTCGGCTGGCTCTACACCGGCATCGGCCACGTCGGCGACGACGTCTCGGGCGCCCGCGCCACCGCCGTCGCCTGCTCCGGTCCGGCGCCGCTCGGCGGCTTCGGCGAGCTGGTGCTGATCGCCGAGGAGCTGGGCGTCGGGCTCGGTGCACGCTACGCCGGGCTGCCCGGGCCGGACCCGGGCGACTCGGTCGGCCTCTACAAGCCCGCCGACGCCAAGCTGATGGCCGCCGGGCGCCCCACCCCGATGTTCCACGTCCCGGACGCCCCGGCCGACCGCGCGGTGTTCGCCGGCGAGGCCCGCGGGCTCTGGCTCTGGGCGATCGCCTGGCCCGAGCAGTCCGCCCTGGTGATGTACGACGAGCTGGTGCTCACCGACCTGCGCGAGGCCGGCGCCGAGCTGGACCTGCTGCCCTGCGGGGCCCTCTCCCCCCGTCTGCTCGGCTGAACGCCCGAACGGCCTATCCTGGGCGGCACCCACGAGCCTCCAGGAGTCCGCCCCGTGCGCATCGACCTGCACGCCCACAGCAACGCCTCCGACGGCACCGACAGCCCGGCCGAGCTGGTCGCCGCGGCGGTGGCCGCCGGCCTCGACGTGGTGGCGCTCACCGATCACGACACCGTCGCCGGCCACGCCGAGGCCGCCGGGGCGGTGCGCGCGCTGCCGGACGGTACCCGGCTGACCGTCGTCCCGGGCGCCGAACTGTCCTGTGTGGTGGGCGACATCAGCATGCACCTGCTGGCGTACCTGTTCGACCCGGAGGAGCCGGAGTTCGCGCGCGAGCGGGAGCTGGTGCGCACTGACCGGTTCCGGCGCGGGCGGGCGATCGTCGAGCGCTGCCGCGAGCTCGGCGCGGACATCAGCTGGGAGCAGGTGCAGCGGATCGCCGGGGCCGGCTCGGTCGGGCGGCCGCACATCGCCAGCGCGCTGGTCGAGGCGGGCGTGGTGGCCACCGTCTCGGACGCCTTCACCCCGGACTGGCTGGCCAACGGCGGCCGGGCGGACGTGCGCAAGCACGAGACCGACCCGGTGGAGGCGGTCCGGCTGGTCCGGGCGGCCGGCGGGGTGCCGATCTTCGCCCACCCCGGCGCGGTCAAGCGCGGCCGGACGGTCTCGGACCAGGTGATCGCCGACCTCGCGGCGGCCGGGCTGGCCGCGCTGGAGGTCGACCACACCGACCACGACGAGGAGACCCGGCAGCGGCTGCGCGGCCTGGCGGGCGAGCTGGGCCTGCTGGTCACCGGCTCCAGCGACTACCACGGCAGCCGCAAGACCGTCCGGCTCGGCGAGCACACCACCGACCCGGCGGTGTACGAGGCGCTGCTGGCGCAGGCGACCGGGGCCAAGCCGATCGAGCGCTGAGCCGCTCCGGCGCGCTGAGCCGAGCCGATCGGCCGCACGAGCAGCCGTGCGGGTAACCGTGCGAGTAGCCGTACGAGCGGCCGGCACTCCCCGGCCGCGCTCCGGCGTACGGGGGCGCGGCACGGGCGCGCACAGCAGCCCGCACGCCCCGTACGCCCCGGCCCCCTACGCCCCGCCTGAGCGTCCGTCAGTCCAGCCGGACGCCGCGCCGGTCCGGGTCCCTCAGGTCGGTGCCCTGGTCCAGCCAGCGCTCCTGGAGCGCGGCCGCCCCGTGCACCCGCTTCCAGCCCGCCTCGTTGGGCGTCATCGGCAGCAGCGGCAGGAAGCGCACCGGCTCGGCGGGTTCGGCCAGTTCGAGGTCCTCCACCAGGCCGCCCGGCTCGGCGGCCAGCACCGAGGTGAAGGGGGCGCCGTCCCACAGCGGGGCGCCGAGGTCCAGCGAGCCGCCCGGGGCCACCACCAGGCCCTCGACCTGCGGGGTCGCGGCGAAGGTGGCGAGGCTGCGCAGCACGCTGTCGTGCCCGCCGCGCACAGTCAGCACCAGTTCGACCCGGGGGCCGCGCAGCTGGTCGGCGACCAGTGCGGTCGGGTCGGCCATCGGCGCGGCGGCCATCCCGAGCGTGGTGTAGCGGACCAGGCCCTCGGCGTCCGGGCCGAAGCGCAGCACCTCGATCCGGTCGGCGCCGAGGAAGGTGACGGCGGCGCGGCCGCCCGGCTCGCCGAAGGTGGAGATCAGCCGGGCCTCGACGGCGGCCAGCACCGCCTCCCGGGTGAGCTCCGGGGAGCTGCCGCCGTGGGGGTCGCCGAAGGACGGGAAGTCATGGGCCATGCCGGTGAGCGTAACCCGCCGGGTCGCGCGGGCTTCGTGCGGGCGGCGGGCCGGGCGGCGGGCGGGGCGGACCCGTCAAGGGCCCGTAAGGGACGGCTGAACCCCTCGGCGCCGATGCCTGGTCAGATGTTAGGGTGAGCGACTGGCCACCGGGATCGTTCGTCCCGGGGCGGCGGCGTGAAGGAGGTGGTTGCGGTGGATACCGGCCGACCATGCAGTACCGGCAGCTCTGCCCGGCCCCGACTTCCCCGCATCCCTCGCCTCGCAGGCCGTACCGGCTGATCCAGCCGTAAGTGGCCCCGGGCGCGGGTCGACGGCGGACGGACCGGCCGGGAGAGCACCCTCATCCCCTTCACCGGTGTTCCTCGCCGTCGCACCACGGCCCTGCGTTCCCGCGTTCTCCGTGCCGCCGTGCGACGGCTCCTGTTCCAGGGAGCCTGCCATGTCGATGATCAACAGCCTGCGCGCCGCCGTCCGCACCAACCGTCGTCGGGGCGTCCCCGGCCCGTACGACGCCGTGCCGGAAGGCAGCGGCTCGGCGGTCGTGGACTGCGCGGTCTACCAGCACGGCCGGCGCAACGGCGAGACCTGCAGCCCGCGCGAGGCCGCCCGCCGGGTCAAGGCGGCGCACCAATTCCCGGACAGCGCGGGCTCGTTCAGCTGGATCGGGCTGCACGAGCCGACCGAGGCGGAGTTCGAGGGCATCGCCCAGCGCTTCGGCCTGCACCCGCTCGCGGTGGAGGACGCGGTGCACGCCCACCAGCGGCCCAAGGTGGAGCGCTACGACGACGTCCTCTTCGCCGTCTTCAAGACCATCCGTTACGTCGAGCACGACCAGCTCACGCCCACCAGCGAGGTGGTGGAGACCGGCGAGCTGATGGTGTTCGCCGGGCGGGACTTCGTGATCACCGTCCGGCACGGCGGCCACGGTTCGCTGCAGGAGCTGCGGCACCGACTGGAGGCGGACGCGGACGAGTCCGGGCTGCTGGCCAAGGGGCCGTCCGCGGTGCTGCACGCGATCGCCGACCACGTGGTGGACAACTACCTGCTGGTCGCCGAGCGACTGCAGAACGACGTGGACGAGATCGAGTACGGCGTCTTCTCGGCCAAGGGCGGGCGCAGCGCCGATGTCGGCCGGGTCTACCAACTCAAGCGCGAGGTGCTGGAGTTCAAGCGCGCGGTGGCGCCGCTGCTGCGTCCGATGCAGCAGCTGTCGGAGCCGCCGCAGGGCCTGGTGGACCCGGACATCCAGAAGTACTTCCGGGACGTCGCGGACCACCTGGCCCGGGTGACCGAGCAGGTGCACGGTTTCGACGAGCTGCTGAACTCGCTGCTGCAGGCGAACCTGGCGCAGGTGTCGGTGGCGCAGAACGAGGACATGCGGAAGATCACCGCCTGGGCGGCGATCTTCGCGGTGCCCACCATGATCACCGGCGTGTACGGGATGAACTTCGACTACATGCCGGAGCTGCACAACCCGTACGGCTATCCGGCGGTGCTCGGCGCGGTCACGCTGATCTGCGTGGGGATGTACCGGGGCTTCCGCCGCAACGGCTGGCTGTAGCCCGCTACCGGCGTCCGCCGCGGGCGACCAGGACCAGTCCGAGCAGGATCAGCACCACCGCCGGGTAGGCGGCCGCCGGGGGCCACTGGCCGAGCCAGAGGGCGGCGATCAGGGCGGCGCCCGGGGTCTCCAGCAGGATCGCGGTGGAGGTGATCGACGGGCCCAGGTTGCGCACCACCCGGTTGCTGAGCGAGTGCCCGAGCAGCTGGGCGGCGACCATCAGCAGCACGATCTGCCACCAGGCCCCGGCCGACCAGCCGGACAGCGGTGTCCCGGCAGCCAGGCAGATCACCAGCAGGCCGACCGCCGTGGTGGTGTAGCAGACCAGGGTGTACCCGGTGGTGCTGACGGTCTTGCGGACCTCGGCGCCGAGCAGCATGTACCCGGCTGCGGCGAGGCCGGCGGCCAGGGCGAGGGCGTCGCCGAGCAGGGCGCGCGGGGAGAGCGAGAGGTCCACGCCGGTGAGCACCAGCACGCCGGCGAAGGCGACGACGGTGCCGAGCCAGACCATGCGGGGGGCCCGGACGCCGAACAGCCGCATCAGCAGGATGGTCCACAGCGGGGTGGTGGTGACCAGGGCGGTGGCGGAGGCCACCGAGGTCATCCGCAGGCTGGGCATCCAGAGCGCGAAGTGGACGGCGAGCAGCGCGCCGGCGGCGATCGCGAGCAGCAGCGCCCGTCGGCCGATGCCGCGCAGTTCGGCGCGGTGGCGCAGCAGCGCGTAGGGGCCGAGGACGCCGACGGACATGACGTTGCGCCAGAGGGCGATCGCCAGGGCGGGCGCGGCGGTGGCGCTGATCAGCGGGCCGGAGAACGAGATGCCGGCGATGGAGACGGCGAGCAGCAGCAGATCGAGGGTGGGGAGCGGGTGCGCGGGCCGCGGGTCGGCGGCGGGGATGGCAGGGGCGGTTGCGGGCCGGGCGGCGGGCACGGCGCTCCTTCGCTGATCACGGTGGTTGGGCGCTCATACGGTAAGGCCCGTGCCGCCGCAATGGAACTGTCGCCCGGAGGCTGAGACATCTGGTGGACAGGAGCTGAGACGTCCGGTGGACGGGAAGGGACGGCGGCGGGGGCGAAGCCGTACGCTGTCCGCCATGGACCGTACGCCCGCCGCCGCGACCGCCGACGACTTCCTCGACCAGGCCCTGTTGGAGGAGGCCGCGAAGAAGTCCGGTCTGCTCTGGGTGCGCGCGGACGGCCAGGAGCAGGCCCGTCCGCTCTGGCACGCCTGGCACGACGGCGCGGTGGTGGTGGTTGGCGGGGGCGGCGAGCAGCCGCTGCACGGCCTGGAGCCCGGCGCCGTGGCCGTGGTCACGGTGCGCAGCAAGGACAAGGGCGGCCGGCTGACCGGCTGGGGCGCCAGGGTGGTGGAGCTGGCGCCGGACGGCGAGGCCTGGCGGGGCGCCGTGGAGGAGCTCAAGGGCAAGCGGCTGAACGCGCCCGACACCGACACCATCGCCGAGCGCTGGGCCCGGGAGTGCCGGGTGCTGCGGCTGGAGCCGGTCGGCGCGCTCGGCGAGCGCCCGGGCGCGATGCCGGACGACTCGCACGCGGCCCGGCCGATGCCCACCCCGGCCACCACCCGCCGCCCGATCCCGGCCGGACTGCCCAAGCTGCTGTTCAAGCGCCGCTGAGGGCCGCCCAACCGTAAGCAGGAGTTGGCGTCCACGACTCCTGCGGCCGCTACCGTGCCCAGCGGGCCCGGCCCCGGACACGCGGGTAGCCTTGGGCCGCGGGTGTGCTCGGCACACCCTTGCCGAGGCGTCGAGCGATCAGAGGGAGTTCATGGCAGGGCCAGGCACCCGGGTCTTCATCTCCCATCTCTCCGCCATCGCGGTCTTCGACCCGAACGGCGACCAGGTCGGGCGGGTCCGGGACGTGGTGGTCTCGCTGCGGCTCGGCGGCCGCCCGCCGCGGGTGCTCGGCCTGGTGGTCGAGGTCGTCGGCCGGCGCCGGATCTTCCTGCCGATGACCAGGGTGACCAGCCTGGAGTCCGGCCAGGTGCTCACCACCGGCCTGATCAACCTGCGGCGCTTCGAACAGCGCCCGTCCGAGACCCTGGTGCTCGCCGAGCTGCTGGACCGTACCGTCACCTGGTCCAAGACCGGTGAGGACGTCACCGTGCTGGACATCGGCATGGTGCAGACCCGCCTGCGCGAGTGGGAGATCAGCAAGGTCTTCGTCCAGGTCGGCCGGGCCGGCCGGCTGCGCAAGGGCAAGGGCGAGCGGCTCACCCTGGACTGGCAGGACGTCACCGGCTTCTCGCAGCCCGAGCAGGACCAGGGCGCGGCCAACCTGCTCGCCACCTTCGAACAGCTGCGCCCGGCCGACCTGGCCAGCGTGATGCACCACCTGTCCGCCAAGCGCCGCGCCGAGGTGGCCGCCGCGCTGCCGGACGAGCGGCTCGCGGACGTCATGGAGGAGCTGCCCGAGGACGACCAGGTCGAGATCATCGGCAAGCTGAAGGACGAGCGCGCCGCCGACGTCCTGGAGGCGATGGACCCGGACGACGCCGCCGACCTGCTGTCGGAGCTGCCCGGCGACGAGGCCGAGCGGCTGCTCCAGCTGATGGAGCCGGAGGAGGCCGCGCCGGTGCGCCGCCTGCTGTCGTACGAGGAGGACACCGCGGGTGGTCTGATGACCACCGAGCCGATCGTGCTGGAGCCGGACGCGACGGTCGCCGAGGCGCTGGCGCGGATCCGGATCAGCGACCACAAGCCCGCGCTGGCCGCCCAGATCTTCGTCTGCCGCCCGCCGAACGAGACCCCGACCGGCCGCTACCTGGGCACCGTGCACTTCCAGCGGCTGCTGCGCGAGCCCCCGTACATGCTGGTCGGCTCGCTGGTCGACGACGACCTGGACCCGCTGCCGCCGGACACCCCGCTGTCGCTGGTCACCAGCTACCTGGCGACCTACAACCTGGTGTCCGCGCCGGTCGTGGACGAGGCGGACCACCTGCTGGGCGCGGTGACCGTCGACGACGTGCTCGACCACCTGCTGCCCGAGGACTGGCGCGACGCCGCGCTGCACGCCCGCGACGACGAGAGAGAGGAGATGGCCGATGGACGGTGACCGCAACGGACGGCCGGACGACTCCGCGCGCCGGCGCCTGCAGGGCGAACTTCGGGAGCTGCGCCAGCTGCGCGAGCTGCGCACCCGCGAGGGCGGCGGCCGGCTGGAGACCGCCCCGATCAGCGGTTCCAGCCGCACCCGGCTCGACCAGCCGCGCACCGCCCGGCCCGGCCTGCTCTCGCTGCCGTCCTACGACCCCGAGGCCTTCGGCGTGCTGTCGGAGCGGATCGCCCGCTTCCTCGGCACCGGGCGGTTCATCGTCTGGATGACGGTGGTGGTCGTCATCTGGATAGGCTGGAACACCCTGCTGCCGACCACCGTGCGCTTCGACGAGTACCCGTTCATCTTCCTGACCCTGGCGCTGTCGCTGCAGGCCTCCTACGCGGCGCCGCTGATCCTGCTGGCGCAGAACCGCCAGGACAACCGGGACCGGGTCAACATGGAGCAGGACCGGGCCCGCAGCGACCGCAACATCGCCGACACCGAGTACCTGACCCGCGAGGTCGCCGCGCTGCGGCACGGGCTCGGCGAGGTCGCCACCCGCGACTTCATCCGGTCCGAGCTCCAGTCCCTGCTCAAGGAGATGGACGAACGCCGGGACGCCTCCGGGACGTTGTGACCGGCAGCACGCTACCGACCGGTTAAGCGGTTCGCCCGGAGCCGTACCATCAAGGCATGGCCAACGAGACAGAGGTCGCTGCCGGCGTCACGGAGGAGTCCGTACGCGAGGCCCTGGCGACCGTCAACGACCCGGAGATCAACCGCCCGATCACCGAGATCGGCATGGTGAAATCGGTCGAGATCGCCGAGGGGGGCGCGGTTCGCGTCGCGGTCTACCTGACCGTCTCCGGCTGTCCGATGCGCGACACCATCGTCACCCGGGTCCGCGACGCGGTCGGCCGGGTGCCGGGCGTGACCGGCGTCGAGGTCGAGCTCGACGTGATGAGCGACGAGCAGCGCAAGGAGCTCTCCCAGCTGCTGCGCGGCGGCGCCCCCGAGCGGGAGATCCCGTTCGCCAAGCCGGGCACGCTGACCCGCGTCTACGCCGTCGCCTCCGGCAAGGGCGGCGTCGGCAAGTCCTCCGTGACGGTCAACCTGGCCGCCGCGATGGCCGCGGACGGCCTGAAGGTCGCCGTGGTGGACGCCGACATCTACGGCCACAGCGTGCCGCGCATGCTGGGCGTCGAGGGCCGACCGACCCAGGTCCAGGACATGATCATGCCGCCGCAGGCGAACGGCGTGAAGGTCATCTCGATCGGAATGTTCACCCCGGGCAACGCCCCGGTGGTCTGGCGCGGCCCGATGCTGCACCGCGCGCTGCAGCAGTTCCTCGCCGACGTGTGGTGGGGCGACCTGGACGTGCTGCTGCTGGACCTGCCGCCCGGCACCGGTGACATCGCGATCTCGGTGGCCCAGCTGATCCCCAACGCGGAGATCCTGATCGTCACCACCCCGCAGATGGCCGCCGCCGAGGTGGCCGAGCGGGCCGGCACCATCGCGGTGCAGACCCACCAGAAGATCGTCGGCGTGATCGAGAACATGTCCGGCATGCCGTGCCCGCACTGCGACGAGATGATCGACGTCTTCGGCACCGGCGGCGGCCAGACCGTCGCGGACGCGCTCACCCGCACCGTCGGCGCGACCGTCCCGGTGCTCGGCTCGATCCCGATCGACGTGCGGCTGCGCGAGGGCGGCGACGACGGCCGCCCGGTCGTGCTCGCCGCCCCCGACTCCCCGGCCGGCGCCGCCCTGCGTGCCGTGGCCGGCAAGCTCGGCGGCCGCCAGCGCGGCCTGTCGGGCATGTCGCTCGGGCTGACGCCCAAGAACAAGTTCTGACGGGGCGGGCGAGTCCCCGCCCCGAGCCGAAGGGGCGCGCCGGTGCCGAAAGGGAGAAGGGCCAAGCCGCCGACGAAGGAGGTGGCGCAGCGCCCGCCGACCGTCGGCACCGGATCAGAGCGCCCCGGAGGCGAGCGGGCGAATAGCAGGCCCGGGTGGATCCCACCCGGGCCCTCGACGTATCCACGACTCCTACGACCGGGTGTAGCCGCCCAGATCGGCGACGGTGGCGAAGCCGACGCCGTAGGCGCTGACGCCGCGGCCGAAGGCGCCGAGGAGGACACCGGGGGCCTCGCCCGCGAGCACCCAGCCGTACTCGGACTCGCGGTAGCGGAAGGGCTGCGGCAGGCCGTTGACCGGCAGGCTGAGGGTGGACCAGCCGGGGCCGGCCAGATCGTCGGCGAGGTCCCACGCCAGGCTGCTCTGCTGGTCCAGCCAGTCCTGGCGCAGCGCGCGGTCGAGCTGGCCGGGCCAGGTCGCGGCGAGCAGGCCGGAGCCGGCCAGCCAGGCGGCGGAGGAGGCGGAGGTCGCCTCCAGGGTGCCGGTGTTGTCGGCGCTGCGGCGGCTGTCGCGGCGGGCCACGGTGACCACGACCGCGAACTTGCGCATCTCGCGCGGCTCGTACTGCTTGGCCGGCTCGTCGCCGTGGCCGAGGGTGCCGTAGTCGATGCTGCCGGCCGCCCAGCCGCGGGGGCCGCTGGCGCCGGCCTGCATCAGGTAGCGGCGGCCGGTCCAGCCGTCGTCCAGGCCGTACCAGGGGAAGTCCGCGGACAGGTAGGGCACCAGCGGATCCGCCGGACCGGCCTGCCCGCCGACCACCGGGCCGCCGGCCGTGGCCGTCGCCCCTCCCGCCTGACTCGTCGCGTCCATCCCCGGGCCTCCTCAAACGCACGTGTGCCTGCCGTGGCGCGCTCCCATGGTGGCGCACCTCGGCGTTCCCGGGGGCCGTTCCTGGTCCGCGCAAGCGCGGATGTGACGGACGGCTCAGCGGGAACAATCAGCACAATAGCGGCGCGGATGCCGCCGCCCCGCTCACCCGGACGGCCGGGCGGGGCGGTGGCGTCGTGTTCCCGCGGGTTGCGCGCGGGCTCGATCAGGTCGCGTCGGGGTCGAACGGGGGCCGCTCGCCGGGCTGCAGCGGGGCTCCGGCGGAGGCGGGCGCCGGGGCGGCCTTGTCGAAACTCACGCCGCCCGCACGACCGTTCACCGGTGCCGCGGGCTTGTCGTCCAGGACGGAGCGGATGTCGAGCGAGTCCTTCATGTCCTTGAGGCCCAGCGGATCCTCCTCGCCGCCCATGAGCTGCTTGCGGACGAAGGTCTTGGGGTTGAGGTCCTCGAACTCGAAGTCCTTGAACTCGGGGCCCAGCTCGCTGCGGATGTCCTCCTTCGCGTTGTCGGCGAAGGAGCGGACCTTGCGGATGAAGCCCATGGTGTCCTGGATCAGCTTCGGCAGCTTGTCAGGGCCGAAGATGATGATCGCCATCACGATCAGGGTCAGGATCTCCAGCCCGCCTACGTCGCTGAACACCTATGCTCCCTAGCTCGCCGGACGACGGTTCCTCCAGAGTAATGGCCACCGGCGGGTCCCCGCTCCACGCTGCGATGAAGCCGTGGTAAAGACCAGCCGGTGGCCGGGCCCGAAGGCGGGGTGTCGGCTAGCGGATCTGCTGGCGCAGGGCCGCGATGCCGCCCGGGTAGCGCTCCGGCGAGGAGGAGGGGCTCGCCTCGCGGGTGGCGGCGACCGGGCGGGCCGGGAAGTCCACCGGGACCTGCGCGGTCATCGGGACCAGGCCGCCGCGGCCGGTGGTGCCGCCGCCGATCGGGCTGACGGTGGTGCCGTGCTGGTCCTCGCCCTGGGCGAGGCCGCCGACGCCGCCGAGCGTCACCGCGGCGACCGAGAAAGCACCCGCGGCAGCGAAGACCAGTCGGCGGCCGCGAGCGGAGGAGCGGACGGCGGCCGCGGCCGGCAGCGGCCGGGCGGCGGTACGGTCGGGGCCGACGGCGGATTCCGGACGGCCGGTGCGTCGGCCCATCAGCGGCCGCAGCACCGAGCCGCGGCCGAAGGCGCGCGGGTCGACCCCGGGCACCGGGGTGTCGGCGCCGAGCGCGCCCGCGCCGAAGGAGGCGCCGGCGCCGCGGCCGAAGGAGCCGCCGGTGAGCCGGCTGCCGCCGAGCGTGCCGGTGACGCCGAGCCCGCCGCCGGGCAGGTCGTCGTCGTCGCGCCGACCGCCGCCCTGGCCCGGCCAGCCGCCGTCCGCCGGGCCGTCCTCGGGCAGGTTGCCGACGGCCATCAACCGGGCCATCAGCGAGGAGGAGGGGCCGGGGGTGTCGGTGCGGGTCAGCAGGTGCTTCACGGCGCGGCCCTCGTCGGCCTCGGCCAGGCACTGGGGGCAGGTGGCCAGGTGGGCCTGGACCCGCTCGCGCGAGTCGTGGCCGAGCTCGCCGTCCAGGAATCCGGACAGGCGCTCACCGAGGTGGTGTTCCTCGGCGGCGGGCTCGACGGGGCGTACGGGCACGGCACGCAGCTCCGTGTCGCCCGGCAGCGGGACGGCGGTCGGCAGCGGCTCACCGGGGTCGTCACCGCCCCGGCGGCCCAGCGCCCAGCTCCGCCAGGTCTGGGGCCGGTCGGACGCCTCCGACCGTTCCGGACCGGACCGGCTGGCTCCGCTCACGATCGCCTCCGTCCACGCCCGCCCGGTGTGGCCGCGGGCTCCACGGCCACGGCGCCGACCGGCACCGGCTCCTCCGAGCCGCCGCGGCGCTCACGGCCGGGGACCTGGCCGGGGGCACGGTGCTTGAGCGCGGCGCGCAGGTGCGAGCGGCCGCGGTGGATGCGGCTGCGGACGGTGCCGAGCTTGACGCCCAGCGTGGCGGCGATCTCCTCGTAGGACAGGCCCTCGATGTCGCAGAGCACCACGGCGGCGCGGAACTCCGGGGCGAGGGTGTCCAGGGCCTGCTGCACGTCGGCGTCGAAGTGGGTGTCGCTGAAGTGCTGGGCCGGGCTGGGCTCGCGGGAGGCGAGCCGCTCGGCCGCGTCCTCGCCGAGCGCGTCGAAGCGGATGCGCTGGCGGCGGCGGACCATGTCCAGGAACAGGTTGGTGGTGATCCGGTGCAGCCAGCCCTCGAACGTGCCGGGGGTGTAGGTGGACAGCGAACGGAACACCCGGACGAAGACCTCCTGGGTGAGGTCCTCGGCGTCGTGCTGGTTGCCCGTCAGACGGTAGGCGAGGCGGTAGACGCGGGCGCTGTGAGCCTCGACGATCTCCTCCCAGGTGGGCGGAGTCCAGCTCTGCGCGTCGGGGCCCTCGGCGAAGGTCGCGAGGGCGGGGGCCTCGGTGGTACCGGCGGCCGGCGTCGCGGCGGCGGGCTGGTCCAGGTCGGAGTGCGCAGACTGGTTCATCACGGGCTTCGGCGTACGGGCCGACGCGGTGCCGCGGGAGTGCCGCCGCACGGGGACGTCGCCCTCGGCCACACCTCCTCGGTCGGCTCTTCTGCCCAGCAGGGCCACCACCATATCCACCTCACCCGTCAAGCCCGGATAAAAGTGCCCGGGAGGTCTCCCGCACCCGGTCCTCAGTGACAACGGCCCGCCGCCGTACGCGGTTCCCGCCCGGCCAGTAATCTGTGGCAGGAAATATCGACATCCCCCGGCACCGGGCCGCCACCCGGGGCTCCGAAAGAGGCAGCCATCAGCGAGTTCGGGCCCGCGCGCGCGGCCCTCGCCGACACCTACGTGGGCGAGGACGCGGTGCTGACCTACGCCCGGGCGCAGTCCGCGCGGACCGGGATACGGGCCATCGGGCCGAGCGGCGGGGCGTGCCTGCGGCTGCTGGCCGCCGCGCTGGACGCCAAGGCGGTGGCCGAGATCGGCACCGGCACAGGCGTGTCAGGCGTCTACCTGCTGCGCGGCATGCGCCCGGACGGCGTGCTCACCACGGTGGACTCCGAGCCGGTGCGCCAGCAGCTGGCCCGCGAGGCGTACCAGGCGGCCGGGTTCGCGGCCAACCGCTCGCGGTTCATACCGGGCCGGGCACTGGAGGTGCTGCCCCGGCTCGCCGACGGCCAGTACGACCTGGTGTTCTGCGACGGCGATCCGGCCGAGTCCCGGGAGTACCTGCTGGAGGCGCTGCGGCTGCTGCGGCCGGGCGGGATGGTCTGCTTCGAGGGGGTCTTCCAGGAGGGCCGGCTCGCCGAGCCGGAGCTGCAGGACCCGCAGACCGGCGCGGTGCGGGACCTGGTCCGGGACGTACGGGAGAGCGAGGCGCTGCTGCCCGCACTGCTGCCGGTCTCGGACGGGCTGCTCTGCGCCGTCAAGCGGTAGGGGCCGCCCGCCCCGGAGACCGCGCGGGCCCGGGCCGACGTGACGTCGTACCCGGGCCCGGCAGTACGTCTCCAGGAGACGGCGAGCACCCGCTGCGGTCAGCCGGTGACCTTCATGAGGGCATCGCCCAGGGCTTCGGCCTCGTCAGGCGTGAGCTCCACCACGAGGCGTCCGCCGCCTTCGAGCGGAACGCGCATGATGATGCCCCGCCCCTCTTTGGTGACTTCGAGCGGGCCGTCACCCGTCCGCGGCTTCATGGCCGCCATGCTCGTTCCCCTTCCTGCAACCGCTCAGCTACGCACCGGCAGTCCGTCCACCGCCGGTATCGAACGCATTGATCGGAAGCCATTATCCCGCATGCCACGGCCTGATGACCAACATCACTCTCGGTGCAACATCGGCCGGACCGACTCCAACCGCCGCAATTGGCGTCATAAGCCCCGGTGCGGTGGCGGTACCGGCACCGCGGGAAGGTGCGATACCTCACACTCCCCAGTCCGGCCCGCGCTCCGGCATCCTGGCACGACCACCGACGCGACGATCGTTTAGGGAGCCCTCCCCCATGTCCGATTCCGTGCTGTACGAGCTGGACGGCGGCCTGGCCGTCATCACCATCAACCGCCCGGAGGCGATGAACGCCCTGGACGTCGCCACCAAGGTGGCGCTGCGCGACGCCGTGACCGAGGCGGCCGGGGACCCGGCGGTGCGGGCGGTGCTGCTGACCGGGGCCGGCGACCGGGCGTTCTGCGTCGGGCAGGACCTGAACGAGCACCTGGCGCTGCTGAAGCGGTTCGAGGAGACCGGCGAGGGCGCGCTGCGGACCGTCGCCGAGCACTACAACCCGCTGACCCGGGCGCTGGCCGGGATGCGCAAGCCGACCGTCGCCGCGGTCGGCGGGGTGGCGGCCGGCGCGGGCGCCTCGCTCGCCTTCGCCTGCGACTTCCGGATCATCTCCGACCGGGCCGGCTTCAACACCGCCTTCGCCGGGATCGGCCTGACCGCCGACTCGGGGGCGTCCTGGACGCTGCCCCGGCTGGTCGGACACGCCAAGGCCACCGAGCTGCTGATGCTGCCCCGCACGGTCAAGGCCGCCGAGGCGATGGAGCTGGGCCTGGCCACCAAGGTCGTGCCGGCCGAGGAACTCGCCGCCACCGCGCGGGTCTTCGCCCGCGAGCTGGCCGAGGGCCCGACCGTGGCCTACGGCGCCATCAAGGAGTCGCTGGCGTACGGCGCTTCCCACTCGCTGGACGAACTGCTCGACAAGGAGGACGAGCTGCAGACCCTGGCCGGCGAGAGCGAGGACCACCGGATCGCGGTGCGCGCCTTCATCGCCAAGGAGAAGCCGAAGTACGTCGGGCGCTGAGGCTCAGCGCCGCTTCCTCCCGCCGGTGCGGACGTGGCAGTCCGCCAGGTGGTCGTCGACCAGACCGCAGGCCTGCATCAGGGCGTAGGCGGTGGTCGGGCCGACGAAGCGGAAGCCCGCCTTCTTCAGCGCCTTCGCCAGGGCCGTCGACTCGGGTGTGACGGCCGGCACCTCCGCCGGCGTGCGGGGGGCCGGCCGGTCCGGGTCGGCGGCGAACTGCCAGATCAGCGCGTCCAGGCCGCCGTCCAGCTCGCGGGCGACCCGGGCGTTGGCGATCGCCGCCTCGATCTTGGCCCGGTTGCGGATGATGCCGGTGTCGGCGAGCAGCCGCTCCTCGTCCGCCTCGCCGAACTCGGCGACCTCGGCGATCCGGAAGCCGGCGAACGCGGCCCGGAACCCCTCGCGGCGGCGCAGGATGGTCAGCCAGGACAGGCCGGACTGGAAGGCCTCCAGGCAGACCCGCTCGAACAGGGCGTCGTCGCCGTGCACCGGGCGGCCCCACTCGGTGTCGTGGTAGACGCGGTAGTCGTCCGTCGACTCGCCCCAGCCGCAGCGGCGCAGGCCGTCCGCGCCGAGCACCGCGCCTTCGACGACCTCTGTCACTGCTGCGTCCCCGGCTTGGCGTCCTCGGGGGCCGGCTGCTCGGTGAGCGCGGCGGCGGGCTGGACCACCTTGGCGAACTCCTCCAGGCCCGGCAGCGGTTCGGCGCCCGGGTCCGGGGCGGTGGTGGCCTCGACCGCGCCGCGCAGGTGGGCGGCGGCCTCCAGCTCGGCGATCCGCGAGTCGCGGTAGGCGAGTTCGGCGCCGAGGCGGTCCAGGACGTCGTCCACCTCGTCCATCCGGTAGCCGCGCACGGCCATCGGCAGGCGCAGGTCGTCCACGTCCGTCTTGCTCAGCGGTCGGTCCTGCGGCAGCCGCGCGGCCATGCGGTCCGGCACCGCCTCCGGCATCGAGCCGCCCCCGCCCAGCGCCACCAGCGCGGCGCCGCCGACCACCACGGCCATGGCGACCACGATCACCCAGAACACGAGCTGTCCTCCCGAACTCCCGGCCGGTCCTCGATCAAGTGCCAGGGAACCAGACTGATCATGACAGCATGGTCCCTAGTGAGGCCGGGGGCCATCATCGCACCCGCAGGAGCTGTGGAGGAGACATCGGTGGCACTGCGCCTGGGACCGCGCGAATTCGGTGAGGACGAGCTGGTGATCATGGCGATCGTGAACCGGACGCCGGACTCGTTCTTCGACAAGGGCTCGACCTTCACCGACGAGGCCGCGTTCGCCGCCGCCGACCGCGCGATGGCCGAGGGCGCCGCGATCCTGGACATCGGCGGGGTGAAGGCCGGCCCCGGCGACGAGGTCACGGTCGAGGAGGAGCTGCGGCGCACCGTCCCCTTCGTGGCCGAGCTGCGCAAGCGCCACCCCGACGCGGTGATCAGCGTGGACACCTGGCGGCACGAGGTCGGCGAGGCGGTCTGCGAGGTCGGCGCGGACCTGCTGAACGACGCCTGGGGCGGGGTGGACCCGAAGCTCGCCGAGGTGGCCGCCCGGTACGACGCCGGGCTGGTGTGCACCCACGCGGGCGGCGCCGAGCCGCGCACCCGGCCGCACCGGATCGGGTACGAGGACGTGATGGCGGACATCCTGCGGGTGACCGTCGGGCTGGCCGAGCGGGCGGTGGGGCTGGGCGTCCGCCGGGACGCGGTGATCATCGACCCGGGGCACGACTTCGGCAAGAACACCCGGCACTCGCTGGAGGCCACCCGGCGGCTGCCGGAGATGACCGCGACCGGCTTCCCGGTACTGGTCTCGCTCTCCAACAAGGACTTCGTCGGCGAGACCCTGGACCGGCCGGTGAACGAGCGGCTGCTCGGCACCCTGGCCACCACGGCGGTCTCGGCCTGGCTGGGCGCGCAGGTCTACCGGGTGCACCAGGTCGCGGAGACCCGCCAGGTGCTGGACATGGTCGCCTCGATCCGGGGCACCCGCCCCCCGGCGGTCGCCCGCCGGGGGCTGGCCTAGGACTCTCTTGTTGGCGCTCGGCTCGCCTCCGGGGCGCTCGGACCCGGTGCCGACGTTCGTCACTCCGGCGCTCGTGCCTCGCTTGTCGCTCCTCGCTTTCGGCACCGGCGCGCCCCTTCGGCTCGCTCGCGGGCTCGCTCGCGCTAGATCTCGTTGGCGGGCCGGCGGGCGTCGGCGAGGATCTTCATGACCTCGTCGATCTCGTCGGTGATGTGGAACAGCTCCAGGTCGTGCGGGGCCGCCTTGCCCTGCGCGACCAGGGTGGTCTTCAGCCACTCGTAGAGGCCGCCCCAGTAGGCGCTGCCGTAGAGGATCACCGGGAAGCGGGTGACCTTCTTCGTCTGCACCAGCGTCAGCGCCTCGAACAGCTCGTCCAGCGTGCCCAGCCCGCCGGGCAGGACCACGAAGCCCTGGGCGTACTTCACGAACATCGTCTTGCGGACGAAGAAGTAACGGAAGTTCAGCCCGAGGTCGACGTACTCGTTGAGGCCCTGCTCGAAGGGCAGCTCGATGCCGAGCCCGACGCTCAGACCACCGGCCTCGGAGGCGCCGCGGTTGGCGGCCTCCATCGCACCCGGGCCGCCGCCGGTGATCACCGCGTAGCCGGCCTCGGCGAGGGCCCGGCCGATGGCCACCCCGGCCTCGTACTCGGGCGAGTCGGCCGGGGTCCGGGCCGAGCCGAAGACGCTGATCGCGGGCGGGAGTTCGGCGAGGGCGCCGAAGCCCTCGACGAACTCGGAGGTGATCCGCAGCACCCGCCAGGGGTCGGTGTGCAGCCAGTCGGTGGGACCGGTGGTGTCCAGCAGGCGCTGGTCCGTGGTGCTCGTGCCGACCTGGTCCCGGCGCACCAGCACCGGGCCCTTCTGCTTCTCGGGCCAGGCCTTCTTCTTCCGCGGCACGCCGACCTGCTCGGGGCCGTGTCCGTAGTGCTTGTCGTCTCCTGTGCCTGTCATGACGAAACCCTACGCCGACCTTCCCCCGTTTTCAGGCAACGGGGGAAGGTCGGTTGGGCAACCGGAAGATGGCCTTCAGCAGCTGATCGGATCAGTGGCCGAACGGACCCGGTTCAGCTGGTCAGCCAGGCGCGCAGCCGGTCCTCGGTCTCGGCGATGGCACTCAGCGAGCAGTGCTCGTCCCGCTTGTGCGCGTAGTTCGGGTCGCCGGGGCCGTAGTTGACCGCCGGGACGCCGAGTGCGCTGAACCGGGCGACGTCGGTCCAGCCGAACTTGGCCCGGGCCTGGCCGCCGGTGGCCGCCAGGAAGGCCTGGGCGGCGGGCTGGGAGAGGCCGGGCAGCGCGCCCGCGGCGAAGTCGGTCACGGTCAGCTCGAAGCCGTCGAAGACCTCGCGCACGTGCTTCTCCGCCTCGGCCTCGCTGCGGTCCGGCGCGTAGCGGAAGTTGATCGTGATCACGCACTCGTCCGGGATGACGTTGCCGGCCACGCCGCCGTCGATCCGCACCGCGTTGAGTCCCTCGCGGTACTCCAGGCCGTCGATCTCCACCCGGCGCGGCTGGTACTGCGCGAGCCGGGTGAGCACCTCGGCGGCGCGGTGGATGGCGTTGTCGCCGAGCCAGCTGCGGGCCGCGTGGGCGCGCACGCCGGAGAGCCGGATCTGCGCCCGCAGGGTGCCCTGGCAGCCGCCCTCGACCACGGCGTCACTGGGCTCCATCAGCACCGCGAAGTCGGCGGCCAGCCACTCCGGACGGTCCTTGGCGAGGTGGCCGAGGCCGTTGCGGTGGGCCTCCACCTCCTCGCAGTCGTAGAACACGTAGGTGAGGTCGCGGTTGGGCTCGGTCAGGGTGGCGGCCAGGCGCAGCGCGACGGCCACGCCGGACTTCATGTCCGAGGTGCCGCAGCCGTAGAGCAGGTCCCCCTCGACGTACGAGGGCAGGTTGTCGGCGATCGGCACGGTGTCCAGGTGGCCGGCCAGGACGACGCGCTCGCCGCGGCCGAGGGTGGTGCGGGCGACCACGTTGTTGCCGTACCGGTCCACGGTGAGGTGCGGGTAGCCGCGCAGGGCGGCCTCCACGGCGTCGGCGAGCGCCTGCTCGTCGCCGCTCACCGAGGGGAAGTCGACGAGCCGGGCGGTCAGCGTGCCGCCGTCGAGAGTGAGGTCCAGGGGCGTCGGGTTCGGGCTGCTCATGGCGCCAGCCTATCCGCGTGGCCGTGCCGCCGATGTGGTCGTTCCGTGACACGGAACGCACGTGGATCGGCAACCGGGATGCGCCGCACATCCGTCCGAGTAGGTACGGTGTCGGATCAAGAAGGCGGGCGCGAGAGGGGCGAGGGTGGCCAGGAGAAGGCGCAGCAAGGAGCTGGGCGAGGAGCTGGGCGATGAAGTGGCGCCCCGCCGCCGCGGTCCGGTGCGCGCGCTGCTGCTCGTGCTGGTCGGGCTGCTCGGCCTGGCGTTGGTCGCGGGCCTGGCGGTGGTCGGGATCTGGTGGTTCGGGTTCCGGCCGGGCGTCTCCGAGGAGTGCTCGGTGAAGACCGCGGCCGGCAGCGGGACGCTGGAGCTGCCGCAGGCCGCCAACGCGGCGACGATCGCCGCGGTGGCGCGGTCGCGCGGGCTGCCGGACCGGGCGACGGCGATCTCGCTGGCGACCGCCATGCAGGAGTCCAAGCTGCGCAACCTCGCGGGCGGTGACCGGGACTCGATCGGCCTGTTCCAGCAGCGGCCGTCGATGGGCTGGGGCACCCCGACGCAGATCGCGGACCCGGTGTACGCGACCAACAAGTTCCTGGACGGCCTGGTCAAGGTGCCCGGCTACACCCGGATGCCGCTGACCGACGCGGCGCAGGCGGTGCAGAAGAGCGGCTATCCGCAGGCGTACGCCAAGCACGAGACCAAGGCGACCCTGCTGACCTCGGCGCTGGCCGGGCGCGAGCCGGCCTCCTTCACCTGCGTGGTGCACGACTACGCCAAGCCGGACCCGGCCGACTCGCCGTCGCCGACCGCGGGTGCCTCGGCCACCCCGGTCGCCCAGCCGGACCGTGCCCAGGTGCTGTCCGACCGGGTGCGCCGGGAGTTCGGCCGCACCGTCACACCGGCCACCGGCTACACCTCGACGATCAAGGGCGCCGAGAACGCGGTCTCGCTGACCCCGGACCCGGCGACCGCGGCGCTGACCTCCTCGGCGGACGCCGGCGGCGACGCCGGGGCGAGCGCGGAGCGGACCAGCGGCTGGGAGGTGGCCCACTGGGCGGTCGCGCAGGCCCAGCAGCTGGGCATCGCGACGGTCGCCTACGACGGGAAGATCTGGCGCAAGACCAAGTCCGAGGACGGCTGGCAGACCCAGACCTCGGGGACGTCGACCAAGCTCGTTCAGGTCACCCTGGCCCCGTACGACAAGAGCTGACGCACAGACGTACGGGTTGCCGCCGGACGGGTGATTTCGGTCAACTCCGGTGGACCGGCCGCCCGTTCCGGCGAACCCGGGTGGAGAACCGTCACTTCCCTTGGCCGGGGCCGATCCGACGGGGTACGGCGGGGTCCGGTGGACCCCGCCGCTGTGGTCATACGATCCGATGGTCGGTTTGGAACTTTCCTTGCCCCGGCCGAAACCTTCTGGCTTCTCAAGCGGTAACAACCTCGTCCGCCCGGTCCCGTCCAGGCCCGGTCGTCCACCCGGCGGACGGGACGGACCCAGACCCCTTCGAGGAGCCCCATGTCTCACCCCCTCACGCGCCGGATCGCCCAGGCCGCGCTCGTCGTGGCCGCCGGAGCGACCCCGCTGGTCGCGGCCGGCTCCGCGTCCGCCCTGGGCGGGGACGCCCTGCTTCCCAAGAGCGACCTCGCGGCGCCGCTGGGCCAGCTGACCAACACCGACACCGGTTCCACCCTGCAGCACACCACCCACCAGCTCGGCCAGGCGGCCGGCACCACCGGCGCGGCCACCGTCGCCGCGGGCGTGCCGGCCTCCGCCGACGCCGCCGGCGGCATCGTCGCCCACCAGCTCCCCGAGGCGAACGAGAAGGCCAGCTCGCTGACCGCCCCGGTCGACCAGACCGCCGCCACCACCGGCCAGCTCTCCGCCATCACCCCGAAGGTCACCTCGGCGCTGGCCGGCAAGCTCGGCGAGGCCGTCACCGGCAAGGGCATGGGAACCCGCAGCGCCAACGCCGGCACCGGCCCGGTCGGCGGGCTCGGCCAGGCGGGCGCCGTCGCCCAGGCCCTGCCCGGCACCGACAAGCTCTCCAGCGCCGTCCCCGGCCCCAACGCCGTCACCGACGCGCTGCCGCTCGGCTCGGTGCAGCGCGCGCTGCCGGTCGGCTCGGTCGAGCACGCCCTGCCCGGCGGCCTGCCCGGCACCGACGTCCTGGGCCTCGCGGAGCACGGCTCGGCCAACCGCCTCGGCGGCGCCGACCTCGGCCCGCACAACCCGCTCTCCGGCCTGACCGGCGCGCTCGGCCCGGTGAGCGGCCTGCTGGGCGGTGTCAACGGCGGCGGCATCAGCGGCCTGCCGCTGTAGTCCGCGGTGGTTCCCGGTAGCCCCCGGTAGTCCCTGGTAGTCCGCACAGGCCGAAGGGGCCGGTGTTCCCGCTCGGAACACCGGCCCCTTCGACGTGTCGTCAGCGCGCCGCGTTCAGCCGCTCGACGGCCGCGGCGACCCGCTCGTCGGTCGCGGTGAAGGCGACCCGGACGAAGCGCTCGCCGGCCGGGCCGTAGAAGTCGCCGGGCGCCACCAGGATGCCCAGAGCGGCCAGTTCGGCCACGGTCTCCCAGCACGGCCGGTCCTGGGTCGCCCACAGGTAGAGGCTCGCCTCGGAGTGCTCGACGCGGAAGCCGTACGCCTCCAGCGCCGCCCGCAGCGCCGAGCGCCGGGCCGCGTACCGCTCCCGCTGCTCGGCCACGTGGGCGTCGTCCGCCAGCGCCGCGATCGTCGCCGCCTGGACCGGCGCCGGCACGATCATGCCGCCGTGCTTGCGCACCTCCAGCAGCTCCTTGACCACCACCGGGTCGCCCGCCACGAAGGAGGCGCGGTAGCCGGCCAGGTTGGAGCGCTTGGAGAGCGAGTGGACGGCCAGCAGGCCCTCGTGCTGCGTTCCGTCGTCAGGGCCGCCGCAGACGTCCGGGTGCAGGACGGAGACCGGGTCGGCCTCCCAGCCCAGCTCCAGGTAGCACTCGTCGCTGACCAGCAGCGCCCGGTGCTCCCGGGCCCACTCGACGGCGCGGCGCAGCTCGTCCCCGCCGAGCACCCGGCCGGTCGGGTTGGACGGCGAGTTCACCCAGAGCAGGCGCACCCGGGAGCCGTCCAGCTCGTCCACCGAGTCGTACTCGACCGGCTCGGCTCCGCACAGCCGGGCGCCGACCTCGTAGGTCGGGTAGGCCAGCCGCGGGTAGGCGACCTGGTCGCCCGGGCCGAGGCCGAGCTGGGTCGGCAGCCAGGCCACCAGCTCCTTGGACCCGACGGTCGGCAGGACGGCCTGCGGGCCGATCTCGGCGCCGCAGCGGCGGTGCAGCCAGCCGGCGATCGCCTCGCGCAGCTCCAGGGGGCCCCAGACGGTCGGGTAGCCGGGCGTGTCGGTGTGGGCGGCCAGCGCCTTCTGGATCACCTCGGGGACCGGGTCGACGGGGGTGCCGACGGAGAAGTCGCAGAGGCCGCCCGGGTGGGCGAGGGCGGTGGCCTTGTAGGGCTCCAGCTTGTCCCAGGGGAAGACGGGCAGCCGGTCGGAAACGCGGCGCGCCGCCCCCGGGTGGCCCGGGAACGGCGCGCGCGTGTTGTTCGTGCTCACAGCTCAGTAGCCACCGATCGTCAGTGGTCGGCGTTCTGCGGCGGCAGAGCGGCGATGAACGGGTGGTCCCGCTCGATCAGGCCGAGCTTCGAGGCGCCACCGGGCGAGCCCAGGTCGTCGAAGAACTCGACGTTCGCCTTGTAGTAGTCCTTCCACTCCTCCGGAGTGTCGTCCTCGTAGAAGATCGCCTCGACCGGGCAGACCGGCTCACAAGCACCACAGTCGACACACTCATCCGGGTGGATGTAGAGGGAACGGCTGCCCTCGTAGATGCAGTCAACCGGGCACTCTTCGATGCACGCCTTGTCCTTCACGTCGACACAAGGCTGCGCGATGACGTAGGTCACGCTGTCGTTCCTCCTCGGAAGGGCCCTGGCGGCCCGTTCTGTTCTGCTCGCGTGCGCGGTGAGCGCGGCGTCGTCGATGCCCGCCCCTAGTATCGCGGGTCGGAGACCGCAAATGCACAGGAGGTGGCCGGATCATGACTCGGGACCCGCTGGACAGCCGCCCGGAAGTCCGGATAGATCGCTCTGACGTGGGACGACGCGTGTCCGTACGACGGGTGTCCGAGTTCGTGGACGACCGTCCGGTGTTCCGCGATGTGATCGGGGTGCTCACATCGTGGGACGATCATGGGCTCACCGTAGCACCGCGCTCGGGCGAGCCGGTCTCCTTCCCGGAGAAACTGCTGGTCGCGGGCAAGGCCGTCCCGCTGTTCCCGGCCCGGCGGGTGCCGCAGCCGGCCGCCACGCCCGTCGAGCTGCAGCGGATCGCCGGGCGCGGCTGGCCCGGGGTCCAGCAGGAGGCGCTCGGCGAGTGGACCCTGCGGGCCGCGTCCGGGTTCACCCAGCGGGCCAACTCCGTCCAGGCGCTCGGCGAGCCGGGGCTGCCGCTGCCGGAGGCGCTGGCCGCCGTCCGGGACTGGTACGCGGCACGCGGCCTGCCCGCGCTGGTCGAGGTGGTCACCCCCGGGACGACGGACGAACTGCGGGCGCTGCTGGGCCCACTGCGCTCGCCGACCCTGGTGCGCACGGCCGCGCTGGCCGGGGTGGCCCGGGCCGGCGCCGGGCACGACCGGGTCCGGCTCTCGCGGACCGCGGACGCGGACTGGATGTCGCTGTACGGGCGGCTGAGCGAGGACCCGGCGGTGCGGGAGGCGGCCCGGCGGGTGCTGCACGGCGGCCCGTCGGTCTGGTTCGCCACCGTGCCGGGCGCCCCCGGGCAGCCGCCGCTGGCGATCGGACGCTGCGTCATCGACGGGCCCTGGGCCTGCCTCGGCGCGATCGAGGTCCAGCCGTACGCCCGGCGGGCCGGGCTGGCGACGGCGGTCATGGCCGTGCTCGCCGCCCGGGCGGCCGAGGAGGGGGCGAGCGGCGCGTACCTGCAGGTCGAGGCCGGGAACGGCGGTGCGATCGCGCTCTATGACGGACTCGGCTTCACGACCAGTCACACTTACCACTACGCACCCCTGCCCCAGGGGTAGCCGCCCGACCGCTACGTCCCCGTTTGTCCGCTTGTCCGTCCGTCGCACGAAGGCCGTCGTCGTCACCGTGACCGAGCAGAGCAGAGACCGCTTCCGGACCGCCGCCCGCGCCGAGCAGCCCGACCCGGTGCTGCTCTGCCTGCTCGCCGCCGCCGAGCACGCCCCGGTCCTCGACCCGGGCGACGTCGGCGAACCGCCCGGCGTCGACGCCCTGCTCGCCGCCTGCGAGGCCGCGCTGGACCGGCACGCGGCCGCCGTGCGGCTCGCCGTCGCCGAGCGCTCGCCCTCCGGCCCGGAGGAGACCGCTGCCCTGCTCGCCGCCGTCCTCGGCGGGCGGGAGCGGTTCCACGGGCGGATGTCCGACTACCGGCGGCTGGAGTCCTCGCTGCTGCCGGACGTGTTGCGGCGCCGGCGCGGACTGCCGATCATGCTCTCGCTGGTGTGGACGGCGGTCGGACGGCGGGCCGGGCTCACCGTCCACGGCATCGGGCTGCCCGGCCACTTCATCGTCGCGGTCGGCGGCCCGGCCGGCGGCGAGGACTACGTGCTCGCCGACCCCTTCCACGGCGGCCGGCTGCTCGACCCGGCCGACGTCGAACAGCTGGTCGCCGGCGCCGGGCACGAGTTCACCCCCGACCTGCTCACCCCCGCCCAGCCGCTGGACATCGTGCTGCGGGTGCTCGGCAACATCCGGGCCTGGGCCGCCGACCGGCCCGAGCACGCCCGCACCCAGCTGTGGGCCACCGAGCTCGCCCTGCTGCTCCCCCGGCACCCGGCCCAGCTCCGGCTGGAACGGGCCGAACTCCTGGTGCGGACGGGGGACTTCCTCGGCGGCTCGGCGGAGATGGACGCCTACGCGCAGATCCTGGACGCCTTCGACCCGGACACCGCCGCCAAGGTCCGCCAGGAGGCCAGGGCGGCCCGGCACCGGCTCAACTGACCGTCCGCGGGGTTACAGCCAGCCCTTCTCCCGGGCGATCCGGACCGCCTCGGTGCGGTTGCGGGCCTCGGTCTTCTGGATCGCCATCGACAGGTAGTTGCGGACCGTCCCCTCCGACAGGTGCAGCCGCTTGGCGATGTCCGCGTTCACCGCGCCGTCGGCGGCCGCCCCCAGCACGTCCCGCTCGCGCGCGGTCAGCGGGTTGGCGCCCTCGGCCAGCGCGGCCGCCGCCAGCGCCGGGTCGATCACCCGCTCGCCGCGCAGCACCCGGCGGATCGCCTCGGCGAGCTCGGAGGCGGGCGCGTCCTTCACCAGGAAGGCGTCCGCGCCGTACTCCATCGCCCGGCGCAGATAGCCGGGGCGGCCGAAGGTCGTCGCGATCACCACCTTCGTCCGCGGCGCCCTGCGGTGCAGCTCGGCGGCCGCCTCGATGCCCGTCATGCCCGGCATCTCGATGTCCAGCACGGCGACCTGCACGTCGTTCGCCAGCACCGCCTCCACCACCTCGTCCCCGCGGCCCACCTGCGCGACGACGTCGATGTCCCCCTCCAGCCCGAGCAGCGCCGCCAGCGCCTCGCGGACCATGCCCTGGTCCTCGGCGAGCAGCACGCGGATCGAGGGGCTGTTCCCTGTGTTACCCATGGTCAAGACCTTAGAGGGAGGCCTGAGTTCCCTGTAGGGGGGAGACGCCGAGGTGGACCGCCCGGTATTCGGGTGGTTCACCGAGGCCCTGCGCAGCAGACTGGCCGGATGCCGACCCTGGAGCTCCTCCGCCCCGACCACGCCGACGCCCTGCTCGCCTTCGAACGCGCCAACCGGGCCTGGTTCGCCCGCACCGTCCCCGACCGGGGCGACGCCTACTTCGCCGAGTTCCCGGCCCGCCACGCCGCCCTCCTCGCCGAACAGGCCGAGGGCACCTGCCGGTTCCACGTCATCCTGGACGCCGACGACGCTCTGATCGGCCGGATCAACCTGGTGGACCTCTCGGGCGGCACCGCCGACCTCGGCTACCGCATCGCCGAGTCGGCGGCCGGCCGAGGCCTCGCGAAGGCCGCCGTCGCCGAGGCCTGCCGCCTCGCCGCCACCGCGTACGGCCTGCACGCGCTGAACGCCGCCACCACCCTGGACAACCCGGCCTCCCAGGCCGTCCTCACCCACAACGGGTTCGCGGTCACCGGAGAGATCCTCCTCGGTGACCGCCCCGCCCTGCGCTATCACCGCGACCTGGACCGGCCGGGGCCGGCATGATGGCGGCTATGACGATCCACCGAAAGGCCGATGCCGCGTAAGCGGCCCGGCGCGCTGCGCGCGCACCCTGATCCCGCCCGCCGTTGGGAGACCGCCCCACCGGTCCGGATTCACGGGCTCTCGACCTCGACCAGCCTCGCCGTCCATCGATACGAGCACCTGTCCAGGTCGTACTACGTGTTTCCAGGCGCGACCGAAAGAGCCCTGCGGCGGTACCGGCAGTTCCTGAGCCCTCCCGGCACCCGTCCGCGCTACCCGAGGGCGCTTCACTGCACCTGCCGCGGCTGCTCGTTCGACGACGTACGGCACGCCCGCGACGTTCTGGACGAGGTGCTGGGAGCTCTTCCGCCACGGCCGCGCGGCGAACTCGTCCGGCTCCTGCTCCCCATGGATGCGGCCTACCTCCGCCGCACCCTTTCCGATCCCTTCGCCGACCGCCTCGGGCCGGGCCCCTGGTGGTACCGCCGCCTCGGCGAGCGGTGGGAGTGCGGGAGCTGAGCGCAGTGGGAAGTCGGCCGGGCCGACTTCCCACACCGCACCGGGCGGTAACTCCGGTTCTCCATGGCACGCACCGGTGCGACGAAGCCACGTCCTGCCAGGGGTTACAGCCAGCGCTGGGCGGCCTCGACGCTGTCGGCGCCGCTGGTGTTGAAGGCGATGGCGGCCCGCGGAGCGTGGCGGCGGACGAGGTTGACGACGAGTTCGAAGAACGGCAGCGCCGGCTCCGGCTTGCGGATGCCGCCGCCGATGACCACGACGTCCCAGTCCCGGTCGGCCAGGGCAGCGGTGATCGCGGGCTCGGCGGTCCCGTCGGGGGCGACCAGGGTCATCGCCGCGTCGAGGCCGTGGTCGGCGAAGCGGGCGAGTTCGGCGTCGAGGACGGCCCGCATGCCGTCGCCGTCCATGCCGGGGACGGTGTGCGGGTCGAAACCGAGGATGAGAACGGTGGACATGCCCAACAGAACGATCAGTCCGCCCGATCGGGTTCCCCGACTGCCGTCCGGCTAGCGGGCCTTGGAGGGATCGGAAGGCGCGGCGGGCTCGGAAGGCGCGGCGGGCTCGGACGGCGCGGCCGTCGTCCGCAGCGGCACCGAGGCCCGCAGCCGGAAGCCCTTCCCGCGCTCCCCCGGCCCGGTCTCCAGCCGCCCGCCGACCAGCGCGAGGCGCTCCTCCAGCCCGGAGAGCCCGTTGCCCGCCTGGGACTTGCCCGGCCCGCGCCCGTCGTCGGCGATCTCCAGGACGGCGTAGCGCTCGCCGCTCGCCTCCCAGCTCTCGTCCGCCGTCACGGTGCAGACGGTGGCGCCCTCGCCGTGCCGGACGATATTGGTGACGGCCTCGCGCAGCGCCCAGGCCAGCGCGCCCGCCTCCTCGTTGGCCAGCGACGGCCAGGCGTCCACCAGCTCCGGCGCGGCCTCCAGCCGGACCTGCGCGGCGGACAGAGCGGTCCGGGCGGCGGCCAGCTCGACCGGCAGGGTCGGGCGGCGGAAGCCGGTGACCGCCTCGCGCACGTCGATCAGCGACTGCCGGGCGACCTGCTCGATGTCGGCGACCTGCGCCCGCGCCGCCTCGTCCTTGCCCGCGTCCATGAACCGCCCGGCGAGCTCGCTCTTCAGGGTGATCAGCGAGAGCGAGTGCCCGAGCAGGTCGTGCAGGTCGCGGGCGAGCCGCAGCCGCTCCTCGGAGGCGGCCAAGTGGGCGACGGCCGCCCGGGCCTCACGCAGCTCCTTCATGGTGGCGACCAGCCGCTGCATGCCGGTCATCGCGACGCCGGAGAGGAAGGCGCTGAGGGCGAAAGTGCTGATGTTGTCCGCATTGGCGTGGATCAGCAGGCCGGTGGCAGCAGTGAGCACGGCCATGCCGACCAGCGCGCGCAGCGCGTGGTTCAGCGGGCTGATGACCGCGAGGCACACCGAGGCGTAGATGAACAAGGTCAGGAAGGCGTCGCCGAGGACGAAGGAGGCGGCGACCGCCAGCACGGTCATCGTCGCGACGATGACCTGGCAGGCCCGCGGCCGCATCCCCGCCTGCGAACGGAAGATCACCAGCAGGATGTAGGCGGCCACGAAGACCGCCAGGCAAGTCCAGCCGAACGCCTGACCGGCCAGGCTGTGGTGCCCGTGCAGCAGGTTGCCCGCCGGGTAGGCCAGGTAGAGCATCCACAGCAGCATCCAGGCGACCTTGACCATCAGCTGCCGCCGGGTCTCCACCGGGGCGCCGGGGACGTTCATGAACGACACGCGCGCCGCACCCGCCTCCGGCTGCTCGTCGGTACGCTGGGTCTGGCGCGCGTCACTCATGTGGATCATCATGCCTGGCGGGTGTCACGCCGGTACAGTGCGGCGGCGGCTGCGACGAACACCGCGAGGAAGGCGGCCAGCCCGGCGACCGCGACCAGGTCCAGGGAGTGCCCTGGCCGGGTGAAGGTGGCCAGCCGGTTGTACAGGAACACCGGGTTGAACCGGGCGAACTTCTCCAGCGAGTCGCTCACCGGGAACCAGGTGCCGCCGAGCAGCGCCATCAGCATGTAGGTGATCATCACGATCGGCTGCACCGCGTCCGGCGTCGCCGCGTACCCGAGCGCCACCCCGAGCGCCGCGAAGACGAAGCTGCCCAGCCACAGCGCGGCCACCAGCCCGATCCACTGTGCCGCGCCGAGCTCGACGCCCTGGCTCGCGCCGACCGCGAAGACCACCAGGATCGCCGGCAGCGTGGTCACCGCGGTCGCCGCGATCTTGCCGACGGTGTACGCCCGGCCCGGCAGCGCGGTCAGCCGCAGCTGGCGCGTCCAACCGCTCTTGCGCTCCAGCGAGATCCGCTGCGCATTGCCGGTGAGCACCGCGCCGACCGCGCCGAAGGTGGCCATCGAGACCATGAAGTAGGACTTCACCGGCAGGCTGCCGGCCACCTTGGAGGTGTCGTAGGCGTGGATGAAGAAGACGTACAGCAGCGCCGGGTAGGCGATGGTGAAGAGCAGGTAGCGCCGGTTGCGGAGGGTCCGCAGGATCTCCAGCTTGATCAGGGTGGTCATCGCACGCTCTCCTTCGCGGCGCCGTCCTCGCGGTCCAGCTCGCCCGTGATGGTCAGGAAGGCCTGCTCCAGGCCCAGGCCGGCGACCTCCAGCCCGCGCGGGTACAGGCCCGCCCGGTAGATCCCGGCCACGCTCGCGTCGGCGTCCGCGGTGCGGATCCGCACCGTCCGCACCCCCGGGACGCGGGCGGTGACGTCCAGCGACTGCACGCCCGGCAGGGAGCGCAGCACGGCCTCCTCGAACTCGCCGTCCGTGTCGTGGAGTTCGAAGGCGATCCGGCGCGCCCCGGCGCGCGCCTTGATCTCCGCGGAGCTGCCGTCGGCGATCAGCCGGCCCCGGTGCAGCACCAGGACGCGGTCGGCGATCGAGTCGGCTTCCTCCAGGTAGTGGGTGGCGAACAGCACCGTGCGCCCGGCGTCGGCCTGTGCCCGCATGCTCGCCCAGAACCCCTGCCGGACGCTGACGTCCATGCCGGTGGTGGGCTCGTCGAGCACGATCAGGTCGTTGTCGCCCGCGATCGCCAGGGCGAAGCGGACCCGCTGCTCCTGGCCGCCGGACAGCTTGTCGACCCGGCGGTCGGCGATCTCGGTGATCCCGGCGTCGGTCAGTACCTCCGTGACCGACCGACCGCTCGGGTGCACCTTGCAGGCGAGCTCGACCAGCTCGCGGACCTTGACGTCGGTCATCAGCCCGCCGCTCTGCAGCATCGCGCCGACCCGGCCGGCCGCGATCGCCTCCCGCGGGGTGCCGCCGAACAGCGTCACGCTGCCCTGGTCGGGCTCGCGCAGGCCGAGCAGCAGGTCCAGGCTGGTGGACTTCCCGGCGCCGTTCGGGCCGAGCAGGGCGACGGTCTCGCCCGGCCGCAGCACCAGGTCCAGCCCGTCCACGGCGCGGACCCGCCCGTAGTTCTTGCCGACGCCGCGGAAGGCGGCCACCTCGGTAACCATCGCCCGGCTCCTCTCCCCTGACGGGTGTCCTGTGCGGCGCTGTCCGCACCACCTCAGAGTCCCGCGCTGGCGGGTGCCGGCGGCAGTGTCGGCCGTCGTGCCTTCGGTATGACGGATGTCATGCCGGCGGCCGGCACCCCCATCACCCCAATGAGGCAGTACCGGGTACCGGCCGCGAACAGGCTGGCCAGGGGGGTTCTACAGGCCCAGCGCGCGCTTCACGAAGTCGACCTGGAGCAGCAGCAGGTTCTCCGCGACCTCCTCCTGCGGGGTCATGTGGGTGACACCTGACAGCGGCAGCACGGTGTGCGGGCGGCCTGCGGCCAGCAGCGCCGAGGAGAGCCGCAGGGTGTGGGCGGCCACCACGTTGTCGTCCGCGAGACCATGGATGATCATCAGCGGCCGCTCCAGCCCGGCCGCGTAGCCGTTCAGCGAGTTCGCCTCGTACACCTCGGGCCGCTCGGCCGGGTGGCCCAGGTAGCGCTCGGTGTAGTGGGTGTCGTACAGCTCCCAGTCGGTGACCGGCGCACCGGCGACCGCCGCGTGGAACACGTCCGGGCGGCGCAGCACGGCGAGCGCGGAGAGGTAGCCGCCGTACGACCAGCCGCGGATGGCGACCCGGTCGAGGTCGAGCGGGAACTCCCCGGCGAGCGCCTGGAGCGCGTCCACCTGGTCGTCCAGGGTGGGTCCGGCGAAGTCGAAGGCGATGGACTTCTCCCAGGCCGGACCGCGCCCGGGGGTGCCGCGGCCGTCGGCGACGACCACCGCGAAGCCCTGGTCGGCGAACCACTGCGAGTTGAGGTGCGGGTTGTGGGCCTGGACGACGCGCTGGCCGTGCGGGCCGCCGTACGGGTCCATCAGGACGGGCAGCAGGCCGTCGCGCTCGCGGTCGTAACCGGTGGGCAGGAAGACGGCGGCCGGGATGCGGCGCTCGCCGGCGAAGCGGAAGACCGGGCGGGCGGTGATGACCGGGGTCTCGGCGTAGGAGGCGATGATCGCGACGTCGTCGACCACCACGCCCTCCGGCAGGTCGCGGGCGACCTGCACCAGGGAGCCCGGCAGGTCGGGCTCGGCGGTGGCCCGGACGGTGATGCCGCCGGCGTGCACCGCGCTGGTGACGGAGGTGAACGGACGGCCGTTGGAAGACTCCCAGGCGAGCCGCTTGCCGTCGTGGCTGATCCGGCCGACGGCGATCCAGCCGGGCTCGGGGTCGGTCTCCTCGGCGCCGCCGGAGGCGGTGAAGAACACCTCCTCCTCGGTCACGGTGACGACGGACCTGATGTGCAGGTCGGCCCCGGTGACGGCCTGGTCGCCGACCACCAGCGCGCGTACTCCTCCCTCGTCGGAGATCCGGACCAGCTTGCCGTCCGGGGTCCAGGCCGGGACGCCCGGGAAGGCCTCCAGCCAGGCCTCGTCGCGCTCCTCGAACAGCACGTCGGTGGCGCCGGTGACCACGTCCAGGCCGAGGATCCGCTGCGCGCGCTGGTCGCGGGACTCGACCAGCAGCAGCGGCACCCCGCCCTTGGACCAGTGCACCCGGGCCAGGTACGGGAAGGCCTCGCGGTCCCAGGACACCTCGGTGCGCCCGCCGTGCAGGTCGAGCACCCAGAGGCCGACCTCGGCGTTGGCGGTGCCGGCCGCGGGGTAGGCGACCTCGGCGGGCTCGCGGTCCGGGTTGGCCGGGTCGGCGATCCACCAGCGGCGCACCGGGCTGTCGTCGGCGCGCTCGACCAGCAGCCGGTCGCTCTCCGGGGACCACCAGAAGCCGCAGTCGCGGTCCATCTCCTCCTGTGCGATGAACTCGGCCTGGCCCCAGGTGACGTTGGGGCCGTCCGGCTCGGCGAGCGCCCGGTCGCCGCTGCCGTCGGTACGGGTCAGCCGCAGCTCGCCGGTGGTGTTGGCGTAGGCGACGTGCGTGCCGTCCGGGGAGAGTCGCGGGTCCAGCAGCGGGCCCCGGGCGGGCAGTTCGGCGGTGGCGCCGGTGGCCAGGTCGGCGGTGAACAGCCGACCGGACAGGGCGAAGGCGGCGAGCTTCCCGTCCGCGTCCAGGGCGTAGCCGACGACGCCGGCCGAGCCCTCGCGGCTGCGCTCGCGGCGGGCCTTCTCGGCCGGCGAGAGGTCCTCCTCGCCGCCGCCGAGCAGGACGGCCGGGTCGGCGGCGATCCGCTCCTCGCCGGTGGCGGTGTCGAGGGTCCAGAGCAGGTTGGCCCGGTCTCTGCCGGAGCGTGAGCGCAGGAAGACGACCCGCGAGCCGTCCGGTGCGACGGAGAAGGAGCGGGGCGCGCCGACGGTGTAGCGCAGGGTCCGCGCGTACTGCCGGGGGAAGGTGTCCGCAGGGGTGTGGGAGGTCATGGCACCAGACCCTACGACGGCGGACTCCCACGACAGGGTGACTGGTGATCACTCGTTCGGAGCATCGTCGCGAAGTACCCCCCAAAGAGCTCCAAACCCCCTCCGACCGGCCCATGCACCGTACGAGTGCGCCGATGCCCCGGCACACGTGGGCTCACTGAATGTAATGCTCCCCTTACCTATCGGGTATGACTGGTCAGGCGAGTGACCGTCGGGTCCGTCCCGGCCCCCGGTCACCCGGCCCCGATTCCCGTACGGTCCCACCGCCACCCTCCCCAGGGGTCGGCACCCGAGAAGGGGGATGAGCCGACATGGCCATGAACATCTCCGCAGTCGCGCTGACGCTGACGATCGTGGTGGTGCTGGTCCGCCGCTCCGACCTGAAGCCGACGCATGCCGTCGTCTGCGCGCTGCTCGGCTTCTACCTGGCCTCCAGCTCGATCGCCCCGTCGATCAGCCAGGTCACCAGCAACCTCGCCGGGATGCTCAACGGCCTGAAGCTCTGACCCGCGGCCGCGGTCGGCAAGGGCCTGCCGCCGCCCCGCCCGCCCTCCGGGCGAACGACGCGAGTTTGGCGGCAGGCCCTAGGCTTCCTCCCATGACCGCGACTACCGGCCGCAGCCTCCTCCTGGTGCACGCCCACCCCGACGACGAGTCGATCGGCAACGGCGCCACCATGGCCCGGTACGCCGCCGAGGGCGCCCGGGTGACGCTGGTGACCTGCACCCTCGGCGAGGGCGGCGAGGTGATCCCGCCCGAGTTGGCCCATCTGACGGCCGATCGGGACGACACCCTCGGCGCGTACCGGATCGGCGAGCTGACCGAGGCGATGCGCGCCCTCGGCGTCACCGACTTCCGCTTCCTCGGCGGCCCGGGGCGCTACCGCGACTCCGGGATGATGGGCGTGCCCGACAACGACGTCCCCGGCTGCTTCTGGCGGGCCGACGTGGACGAGGCGGCCGGCCACCTGGTCGCGGTGATCCGCGAGGTGCGGCCGCAGGTGCTGGTCACCTACGACGAGAACGGCGGCTACGGGCACCCGGACCACATCCAGGCGCACCGGGTCGCGATGCGCGCGTACGAGCTGGCCGCCGACCCGGCGCACCGCCCTGAGCTGGGCAGTGCCTGGCGGATCGCCAAGGTGTACTGGAACCGGATGCCCCGCTCGGTGATCGAGGCCGGGCTCGCCGAAACCGCCGTCAAGGCGCCGTTCCCGGGCGTCGCCCAGCCCGCCGACGTGCCAGGGGTGGTGGCCGACGAGGCCGTCACCACCGCGCTGGACGGCGCCGGGTACGCGGGGCGCAAGGCCGCCGCGATGGCCGCGCACGCCACCCAGATCACCGTGGACGGCGCCTTCTTCGCGCTCTCCAACGACCTCGGCCAGCCGCTGTTCGCCACCGAGTACTACCAGCTGGTGCGCGGCCAGGCCGGGCCGGAGCGGCCCGAGCGCGACCTGTTCGCGGGCCTGGACCACGACACCGAGACCGAGACCGCCACTGAGGGGAGCGTCCGATGACCGCGCCCGCCACGCCGCCGCGCCGCTCGTTCGCGGCGACCGTCCTCGGCACCCAGAAGGAGCGGCTGGCCGAGCCTCAACCCCCGCGCGCCGTCCGGATCGCGGTGTATGTCCTGTTCTTCCTCCTGGGCATCGCGGTATCGGTCTGCGGATCCTTTGTGCAGGCCCTGTGGCCGCCGGTGGGGGTTCTGCTGGCGCTCGCCGCGAGCGTCGCGACCTTCTACGCCGGTCTGCGGATCACCGGCACCCGGCTCGGCGCCGCGATGCCCGCGGCCGGCTGGTTCCTGGCGATGCTGCTGATGATGGTGCCCCGGCCGGAGGGCGACAACGTGCTGTGGTCCAACGCCACCTCGCTGGCCTGGCTGTTCGCCGGATCGGTCCTGGGCGTGATCTGCGCCACCCTGCCCACCCGTGGCAGCTGGTTCCCGGGGGTGCCCAACCCCCCGCGCTGATCCCGCCCGCGCGCGGCGTACGGCACCGCGCACGACGCGCAGTCAGGACCACACGGCCGTACTCTCATACCGGAGGAACCGGACGTATCAGGATCTGTCCGAAGCCGTTCACCCCTCAGTTCTTCCCAGTATGGTGGTCCCGCAGTACGTCGAACCCGACCGTCGGTCGCAGAGACAGGCCCAGGGCCCGGCGACCACGAACCGCGGTCGCGCCGCACGGCCCGCCCGCGAACCCGGAGCAGAGCAGCATTGAGCAGCCGCGAATCTGACAACGCCAACCCGACGCCCCGGCGCACGGGTCCGGACGCCTACCCGTCGGGCACGCCGCCCTACGGCACACCGGGATTCCCCGGCGGCGACCGGGCCGCGGCCGGTGCCGACCAGGGCGCCGCGTCGGGCGGCGAGGACGACGGCCCGAAGACCGAGACCACCCTGACCACCCGGGTGCGGATCAACATCCCGGGCTCGCGCCCGATCCCGCCGGTCGTCGTCCGCAGCACCGTCAAGAACGAGGACGGCCCGGGCGAGCCGGCCCCGGCCCCGGCCGCCGCCGAGCCGGGCGGCCCGCGGCACCGCTCCGCGCCCGCCTCGCCCGTCCTCGGCGTGATGGAGGGCGGTGGCCGCGGGGCCACCCCGCCGCACCTGCCGCCGGAGTGGCAGATCCCGCCGATCCCGCCGGCGACCTCCGAGTCCGAGTCCACCGGCGCGTGGTTCCGGCCGCGGCAGAAGAAGGCCCCGGCCACCGAGCCCACCCCGGCCGCCGTGCCGGCCGGTGCCCCGAGCGCGCCGGAGGCCCCGGCCGGAGCCGGCACCGCCGCCGAGGCCCGTCCGCAGGGCACCCCGAACGGCGCCCGCCCGGCCCCGTCGGCCGCTGCGGCCCGCCCGAACGGCCGCCCGGTGCCCGCCCCGGGCAAGTCGCCGAACCAGGCCCCCGCGCCGTTCGGCGCCGATGCGCCGGCCGAGGAGCCCGGGGTGTACGAGGCCGCCGAGCCCTTCGCCCCCGTCACCGACCCGTTCGCCCCGGTCGCCGACCCGTTCGGCCCGACCGGCTCCGAGGCCGGTCCGCGCGGCCCGCGCGGCGGCCGCCCCCAGCAGCAGGCCCAGCAGCCGAACGGGGCCCAGCCGAACGGTGGACGGCCGAAGCGGCGGCAGCAGAACGGCCCGCAGGGCGCGCCGGGTCTGAACGGCCGTCCGCAGGGCCCGGCCCCCGCCGCGCCCGGCCCGGAGGACACCTCCGTGGACGGCTTCGCGCCGATCCGCGAGAACACCCCGCCGCCGGCCGCCATACCCGGCCTGCCCCAGAACGGCGCCCCGCGCGGCGCCGACGGCCGTCCGCAGCCGGGCCTGTTCGCCTCGGCCCCGACCGGCGCCGACCCGTTCGCCACCCAGCGTCCGGCCGCCCCCGGCCAGGACCCCTTCGGCCCCCCGGCGGCCCCCGGCGGGCTGTTCCCGGGCGCGCCGCAGCCCGCCCCCGGCGGCTCCCCGCAGGCCGGCCGCGACCCGGAGGCCACCGAGTTCACCCCGCTGCCGACCCCGGCCACCGGCCCGGGCCCGGAGGCGGCCCGACCCGCGCCGGGCGGTCCCGACGGCCCGGTTCCGCCCGGTCCCGCCGCGCAGCCCGCCCCCGCACCGAACCCCGCCCCGGCTCCGGCCAAGGCCGAGCCGGCCGCCCCCGCCAAGGGCAAGGGCAAGGGCAAGGGAGGCGGCGCCAAGAAGCTGGTCAAGCTCGGCGTCTACGCCGTCGGCGGCGTGCTCTTCCTCGGCGCCGCCGCGTACGGCACCGGCCTGATGCTCAACGAGTCGGACGTCCCCAAGGGCACCGTGGTGCTCGGCACCGACATCGGCGGCAACAGCCGTGACCAGGCGATCCACGCCCTGGACGAGTCGGTCGGCAAGGCCGGGCAGCAGCCGCTCAAGCTGAAGATCGGTGACCAGAGCGTCGACCTCGACCCGACCGTCGCCGGGCTGAGCTTCGACACCACGGCCACCGTGGACGGCCTCGCCGCGCACAGCTACAACCCGGTCGACGTCATCAAGTCGCTCAAGGGCGGCACCAAGGCGGTCGCGCCGGAGGTCCGGGTCGACCGGGCCAAGCTCAAGGCGGCGCTGGACTCGCTGGCGGCCGGCTCGGGCCAGGGCCTGCAGGAGGGCTACGTCAAGTTCGGCGACAACGGCGACCCGGTCGTGGTGCCCGGCAAGGCCGGCCAGGCGGTGGACTCCAACGCCGCCCTGGACGTGGTCGAGCAGGCCTACCGCGACCGCGCCGCCGGCAAGCCGGACCAGCCGATCGCGCTGGCCGTCACGGCCGCCCAGCCCAAGGTCTCCACCCAGGCCCTGCAGGCCGCGGCCGACGGTCTCGGCAAGCAGGTCGCCAACGGCAAGATCCACATTGTGGCCGGTGCCAAGTCCTGGGAATTCGGCGCCAAGACCGCCGCCAAGGCGCTCACGCTGGTCCCGGACGCCTCCGGCAAGATCGCGCCCAAGTGGGACCTCGACGCGCTGAGCTCGCAGCTGAACGGCGTGTTCGACAAGGTGAAGGTCAAGAAGAACGGCCAGACCGGCACGATCACCCCGCAGGACGTCGCGGACGCCGTCACCTCGCTGTTCGACAAGACCGGCGACAAGGACCGCACCTTCAAGTTCACCGTCGCCTGACGGACCGGACACGAACGAGGGGCGGGCCCGCTGCCGCAGTACCGGCAGACGGTCCCGCCCCTCGACAACTCCCCCTCCCGGTCAGCAAGATGTGACGCCACACCTTCCGTCACAACGACCCCGGGAGCCACGCCGATGAGCAACCGCCTCCAGCACCACCGGACGGCACTGCTCGCCGGCCTCACCGTCCTGACTCTCTCGCTCGCGCTCTGCTCCTGCTCCTCCGGGCAAGGCGACGCGGGCGCGGACGCGATGCCGAGCGCCGCCGGGGTCCCCAAGCTCACCTCGATCGACATCAACCAGCACGACCGCTCCGAGCTGCGCCAGGGCGGCACCCTGAACCTGGCGATCACCCAGTTCTCCCACCAGTGGTCGCCGATCCACGCCGACGGCAGCGAGTCCTCGACCATCGCCGTCACCAAGCCGCTGCTGCCGACCTTCTTCCGCTCGGACGCGGCCGGCACCCAGACCGTCAACCCGGCCTACCTGCAGGAGGCGCACGCCGACTTCAAGGACGGCCGGCAGGTGGTCACCTGGACGCTCAACCCCAAGGCCCACTGGTCCGACGGCACCCCGATCACCTGGCGCGACATCGAGGCCAACTGGCGCGCCCTGAACGGCCGGAACCCGGCCTACCGGCCCTCCAGCAGCACCGGCTTCGAGCTGGTCTCCTCGGTCGAGCGCGGCAAGGACGACTTCCAGGCCGTGATGACCTTCGACCAGCCGTTCTCCGAGTGGCAGTCGATGTTCAACGGCGCCGCCAACGCCCCGCTGCTGCCGGCCGCCAAGGTCTCCACCCCGGAGCTGTTCAACTCGGCCTACCTGGACGCGATCCCGCTCACCGCCGGCCCGTTCAAGGTCGACCGCCTGGACCCGGCCGCGCAGACCGTCACCCTGGTCGCCGACCCCACCTGGTGGGGCGACAAGCCGATGCTGGACAAGATCGTCTTCCACGCCATGCTGCCCGACGCGATGGGCGCCGCCTTCGCCAAGGGCGGGATCGACCTCTTCAACAACGGCCCGGACCTGGCTGGCTACCAGGTCATCAAGAACACCAAGGGCGCCGCCGTGCGCCGGGCCGGCGGGCCGGACTTCCGGCAGATCACCCTGAACGCCCGCACCCCGGCGCTCGGCGACCCGTCCGTCCGCCAGGCCGTGTTCCAGGCGATCAACCGGGACGCCCTGATCCGCTCCGACCTCAACGGCCTGGACTGGCCCGGCGTCCCGCTCAACAACCACCTGCTGGTCGCCAACCAGAACGGCTACCGCGACAACTCCCTCGGCCTGTCCCGCTTCGACCCCGCCGACGCCGCCCGCAAGCTGGACGCGGCCGGCTGGAAGCTCGACGGCGACGTCCGGAAGAAGGACGGCCGCGAGCTGAACCTGCGGATGATCGTCCCGGCCGGGGTCGCGGTGGCCCAGAACGAGGCCGTCGGCGTCACCAAGATGCTCAAGGACGTCGGGATCAAGGTCACCACGGTGACCGCCGCCGCCAACGAGTTCTTCGACAAGTACGTCAACCGCAACGACTTCGACCTGGCCGCCTACGCCCTGATCGGCACCCCGTTCCCGGCCAGCGGCAGCCGGGCCGGCTTCGCGCAGAACGGCGGTGCCAACCACGTCGGCGCCGGCAGCGCGGCCGCGGACGCCGCGCTCGACCGGGCCGCCGCCGCGACCGACGCCGGCACCGCCTCCGAGGCGATCAACCAGGCCGACGGCGAGCTCTGGAAGGTGGCCGGCGTACTGCCGCTCTACCAGCGGCCGCAGCTGTACGGCGCCCGCGCCGACCTCGCCAACATCGGGGCGCAGGGGCTGTCCGACATCGTCTGGGAGAACGTCGGATTCACCAAGTAGGGCCGCCCGGAGCCCGGTTGGCCCGAAGGGGCTCAGCCGTGCAGCGTCTCCCGCCAGTAGTGGCAGGCGCTGCGCCGGCCCGGCAGCTCGGCGCCCTCCTCGTCCACCACCGGCACCAGCGGCGGGAGTTCGGCCAGGCAGCGGTCCTGCACCCGGTCGCAGCGCGGGTTGAACGCGCAGCCCTGCGGGATCCGCAGCAGGCTGGGCGGCAGGCCCTTGATGGCGTGCAGATCCTGGCCCTTCTGGTCCAGCCGCGGGATGGAGTCCAGCAGGCCCCGGGTGTACGGGTGGGCCGGGCGCGCGTACAGCTCGTGCACCGGGGCGGTCTCGACGATCCGGCCCGCGTACATCACGGCGATCTTGTCCGCGACGTCGGCGACCACGCCCAGGTCGTGGGTGATCAGGATCAGGCCCATGTTGAACTCGGCCTGGAGTTCGGCCAGCAGCTCCATCACCTGGGCCTGCACCGTGACGTCCAGCGCGGTGGTCGGCTCGTCCGCGATGATCAGGTCGGGCTCCAGGGAGAGCGCCATGGCGATCATGATGCGCTGGCGCATGCCGCCCGAGAACTGGTGCGGGAAGTCACCGACCCGCTGCCGGGCGGCGGGTATGCGCACCCGCTCCATCAGCTCGACGGCCCTCTCCCGGGCCTCCTTGCGGGAGAGCCCCTGGTGCACCCGGAACATCTCGCCCAGCTGGTAGCCCACGCTGAGCACCGGGTTGAGGGCGGACAGCGCGTCCTGGAAGATCATCGCGATCCGCTGGCCCCGGACGGCCCGCCGGGCCTTGGAGTTCATGGTCAGCAGATCCTCGCCCCGGAACAGGATCCGCCCCGAGGTGATCTTCCCCGGCGGCATGTCCAGGATGCCCATGACCGCCTGCGCGGTCACCGACTTGCCGGAGCCGGACTCCCCCAGCACAGCCAGCGTCTCCCCCGCCGACACCGAGTAACTCACCCCGTTGACGGCCCTGGCGACGCCGTCCTGGGCGTGGAACTCGATGTGCAGGTCCTCGACCTCCAGCAACGGGGTCCCGGGCTCCAGGCTCGACCGGCCGCCGCCGATCACCTCCACCGCGTCCATGTGAGCAGCCCTCCTCAGCGCAGCAGCGACCACCGATAGGCGTCTAGCAACTATCAATGACCGACGCGCACTTGGGGAGGGCGCGGCAGATCTCGGTTCCATCACGGCACGGCACGGGGCGCGCCCCCGTGCCGAGGACGCGCCCTGGGGACGGCGCGGTCAGTCTCCGCTCGGCCCGTTCTCGCGTTCCGGCGCGCCCTGCTCGATCTCGCGCTCCGCCGCACTCTGCTCGATCTCGCGCTCCGCCGCGCCCTGCTCGATCTCGCGCTCCGCCGCGAAGTGACAAGCCGAGTCGTGGAAGGCCGCGCCCTGCAGCCAGCTCGGCGAGGCGAGCAGCGGGATCTCCTCCGCGCAGCGCTCCTGCGCCTTCCAGCAGCGGGTCCGGAAGCGGCAGCCGGACGGCGGATTGGCCGGCGAGGGCACGTCCCCGGTGAGCACGATCCGGTCCCGCGACTCGCGCGCCGTCGGGTCCGGCACCGGTACGGCCGACAGCAGCGCCTGGGTGTACGGGTGGGTCGCGTGGTCGTAGATCTCCGCGTCGGTGCCGATCTCGACCATCTTCCCCAGGTACATCACGCCGACCCGGTCGGAGATGTGCCGGACGATGGAGAGGTCGTGCGCGATGAACATGTACGACAGGTTGAACTCGCCCTGCAGCTGCTCCAGCAGGTTGATCACCTGCGCCTGCACCGACACGTCCAGCGCCGAGACCGGCTCGTCGCAGATGATGATCTCCGGCTTGAGTGCCAATCCCCGGGCGATGCCGATGCGTTGGCGCTGACCGCCGGAGAACTGGTGCGGGTACCGGTTGATGTACTCCGGGTTGAGCCCGACCACGTCCAGCAGGTCCTGGACGGCCTTGCGGCGGTCGCCCTTGGGCGCCACCTCGGGGTGGATCTCGAAGGGCTCCCCGATGATGTCGCCGACCGTCATGCGCGGGTTCAGCGAGGTGTACGGGTCCTGGAACACCATCTGGATGTTGCGCCGGACGGCCTTCAGCGCGGACCCGGACAGCCGGGAGATCTCCTCCCCCTTGTACCGGACCGAGCCGCCGGTGGCCGGCTCCAGGTTCATCAGCACCTTGGCCAGCGTGGACTTCCCGCAGCCGGACTCGCCGACGATGCCGAGCGTCTCACCCTGCATCAGATCGAAGCTGACCCCGTCGACGGCCTTGACCGCGCCGACCTGCCGCCTGAACAGCACGCCCTTGGTGAGCGGGAAGTGCTTGACCAGGTCCCGGACTTCGAGGATCGGCTCGCCGCGCGGGATGTCCTGGTTGAACGCGACCTCCTCCGGCACCACCCCGCCCAGCGCGCTGGACCCGTTGGCAGCGGCCCTGCCGGCGCCGGCTCCGTCAACGGTCATGGAGGGTCTCCTTCCAGAAGAAGCAGGCGCTGCCGCGCCCCTCCAGCGGCGTGCCGTCCTCCTCGGCGACCGGGAACAGCTCCGGCACCTCGGCCCGGCAGATGTCCTGCGCCCGGGGGCAGCGCGGGTTGAAGGCACAGCCCCTGGGGATCCGCAGCAGGTTGGGCGGCAGGCCCTTGATCGCGTAGAGCTCCTGGCCCTTCTGGTCCAGCCGCGGGATGGAGTCCAGCAGGCCCCGGGTGTACGGGTGGGCCGGGCGCGCGTACAGCTCGTGCACCGGCGCGGTCTCGACGATCCGGCCCGCGTACATCACCGCGATCTTGTCCGCGACGTCGGCGACCACGCCCAGGTCGTGGGTGATCAGGATCAGACCCATGTGGAACTCGGCCTGGAGTTCGGCCAGCAGGTCCATCACCTGGGCCTGGACGGTCACGTCCAGCGCTGTGGTCGGCTCGTCCGCGATGATCAGGTCCGGCTCCAGGGCCAGCGCCATGGCGATCATGATGCGCTGGCGCATGCCGCCGGAGAACTGGTGCGGGTAGTCGTTCACCCGCTGCTTGGCCGCCGGGATGCGCACCCGCTCCATCAGCTCGACGGCCTTCGCCCTGGCCTCCGCCCGCGAGGCCCCCTGGTGGGCCCGGAACATCTCGCCCAGCTGGAAGCCCACGCTGAGCACCGGGTTGAGGGCGGACAGCGCGTCCTGGAAGATCATCGCGATCTTCCGGCCGCGGATCCTCCGCCGCTCGTCCTTGCCCATCTTCAGCATGTCCCGGCCGCGGAAGCGGATCTCGCCGCGCGGGATCCGGGCCGGCGGCATGTCCAGGATGCCCATGATCGCCTGTGCGGTCACCGACTTGCCGGAGCCGGACTCGCCCAGTACCGCCAGCGTCTCCCCGGCCCGGACGCTGTAGTTGACCCCGTTGACGGCCCTGGCCACGCCGTCCCGGGTGACGAACTCGACGTGCAGGTCCCGGACGTCGAGCAGCGGCCCCTCGTACGGTGTCTCCCGCTCGTGTTCGGTGCTGTGCACAGCTGTGGTCACGATGCGCTCCCCTCGCTCAGCGAAGCTTCGGGTCGAGGGCGTCGCGCACCGCGTCGCCCAGCATGATGAAGGCCAGCACGGTGACGGACAGCGCCGCGGCCGGGAAGAACAGCACGTACGGCGCCGTGCGGATCACCTTCTGGGCGGAGGAGATGTCGATGCCCCAGGAGATGGTCGGGTCCTGCAGACCGATGCCGAGGAAGCTCAGCGTCGCCTCGGTGGCGATGTAGCCGCCGAGCGCGATGGTGGCGACCACGATCACCGGGGCGATCGCGTTCGGCAGGATGTGCCGGAACATCAGCCGTCCGGTCCCGGCACCGAGCGCCCGGCCGGCCACCACGTAGTCGGCCTGCTTGACGGTCAGCACCGCGCCGCGCATGACACGGGCGATCTGGGTCCAGCCGAGCACGCCCAGCGCGATGACCACGCTCCACACCGTGCGGGTGGAGAAGGCGTTCAGCAGCACCAGCGAACCGAGCAGCAGCGGGATGCCGAAGAAGATGTCGGTGATCCGGGAGATCACCGCGTCCACGCCGCCGCCGAAGTACCCGGCGACCATGCCGGTCAGCCCGCCGAGCACGGTGACCGTGGCGGTCACGAAGATGCCGACGGTGATCGAGGCGCGGGCGCCGTAGATGACCCGGGCGTAGATGGATCGGCCCTGCGCGTCGTAGCCGAACCAGCCGGTCCCGAAGATGTCGCCCCAGTCCGGCCGCCGCAGGTAGTCGTGCACCAGGTCGGCCTTGCGCGGGTCGGCGTCGGTGAAGGCCCAGGGGAAGATCGCCATGATGACGAGCAGCAGGATCAGCACCGCCGAGATCAGGAAGATCGGCCGCCGGCGCAGGTCCCGCCAGGCGTCGCCCCAGAGGCTGCGGGCGTCCTCCCGCTTCTCCACGTCCCGTTCGACCAGGGTCCCCTGCTCGACCGCCATGCCCTGCTCCCCGGCGTAGTCGAGGCGCGCGACGCCGGGCTTGGGGTGCGGCTCGTACGAGTCCTCGTCGTGGATGTCAGGCATAGCGGATCCTCGGGTCCAGGACCGCGTAGAGCAGGTCGACGAGCAGGCTGGCGACCAGGTAGACGATCACCAGGACGGTCACGATGCCGACCACGGTGGGGCCTTCCTTCGTGTTGATCGCCCGGTACAGGACGTTGCCGATGCCCTGCACGTTGAAGATGCCCTCGGTGACGATCGCGCCGCCCATCAGCGCGCCGAGGTCGGTGCCGAGGAACGTGACCACCGGGATCAGCGAGTTGCGCAGCAGGTGGCGCAGGACGATGGTGCGCCGGGGAAGGCCCTTGGCGACGGCCGTGCGCATGTAGTCGGCCCGCAGGTTCTCGCCGATCGAGGTCCGGGTGAGCCGGGCCACGTAGGCGAGCGACAGTGAACCCAACACCACGGCAGGCAGAACGAGTTGGGAGAGGTCGTAGCTGTTCTGCACGGTCGGGGTGACCCAGCCGAGGTTGGTGGCGAAGACCGTCTGCGCGATGTACGCCAGCACGAAGACCGGGATCGAGATCACCACCAGGGTCAGCACGAGCACCAGGGTGTCCTGGATGCTGCCGCGCTTCAGCCCGGAGACCAGGCCGAGGGCGAGGCCCAGGATCATCTCGAAGACGAAGGCCAGCAGCGCCAGCCGGATGGTGACCGGGAAGGCGTTGGCCATGATGTCGGAGACCGGGCGGCCGGTGAAGCTGGTGCCGAAGTCGCCCTGGAAGAGGTTCCCCATGTAGTGCAGGTACTGCTTCCAGACCGGCTGGTCCAGGTAGTACTTGTGCTTGATGCTGGCCACCACGGCCGGGTCGGCGGCCTTCTCGCCGAACAGCGCGACCACTGGGTCACCCGGCAGCGTGTAGACCATCACGAAGATCAGCAGCGTGGTGCCGAAGAACACCGGAATCATCTGCAGCACCCGCCGCAGCACGTAACTGCCCATCCGAGCCTCCTTCCAGGGCGTGTCTTGTGGGTTTTGTCGGATCAGGCCGCGGACCCGGCAAGGACCCGCAAGACACGCCCTATGTTCCGGCCGGCCGGGCCGGTCGGCCGAGAGACCGCGCCCCGCCCTCCGTGCGGGGAGGGCGGGGCCGGCCCGGGGGTGCGGGCCCGCCGCCGGGCGGGCCGCAGGAGATCAGCCCTTGACCTCGACCTGGGTCCAGGCCGGGTTGCCGAAGGAGTCGAACTTCACGTTCTGCACCTTGCTCGAGTAGCCCGAGTTGGTGCGGTAGTACCAGAGCGGGATGGCCGGCATGCCGCTCGGCAGCACGGCCTCGGCCTGCTGGTAACCGGTCACGGTGTCGGCGACACTGGGGGCCGCGTCGGCCTTGGTGGCCGCGTCGTCGAACTGCGGGTTGCTGTACCCGAAGTCGTTGGAGGCGGCGCCGGTGCGGTACACGTCGGCCAGGAAGTTGGCGTTCAGCGGGTAGTCCTGCACCCAGCCGGTCCGGAAGGCGCCGTCGAGCTGGTGCGCGGTGATCGCCGCGCGCGCGGTCTTGAAGTCCGGCTTCGGGTCGCCCAGGCAGTCGACGCCGGTGTTCTGCCGGATCGAGTTGCAGACCGCGTCCACCCACTCCTTGTGGCCGCCGTCCGCGTTGTAGGTGATCAGCAGCTTGTTGCCGGGGACGCCGCCGCCCTGCTGGATCAGCTGCTTGGCCTTGGCCGGGTCGAACTTGCAGAAGTCACCGCAGGCGCCCTCCTTGTAGCCCTCGACGCCCTCGGCCACCCAGGCGCTGGCCGGCTTGCGGGAACCCTGCAGCACGGTCTTGGTGATGGTGTCGCGGTCGATCGCCATCGACAGGCCCTGGCGCACCTTGGCCTTGTCCGGGGAGGACCAGTCGGCCTGGTAGAGCGTGAAGCCGATGTTCTGGATCGCGCCCTGCGGGGCGTCGATGGCCCGGTCGCCGAGGTCGCTCTTGTACGTCGCCAGCGCGGACGGCGGCACCTGGTCCATCACGTCCAGGTTGCTGGACTGCAGGTCCGCGTAGGCGGCCTCGGACGTGGTGTACATCTTGAAGACGATGCCGCCGTTCTTCGGCTTGTCCACGCCCTGGTAGTCCGGGAAGGTCTTGGTGACCACCTCGGTGTTGTGGGACCAGCTGACGAACTGGTAAGGGCCGTTGCCCACCGGCTTCTGCCCGTACCCGTTCGGGTCCTTGAAGAAGCCGTCCGGCAGCGGCGAGAAGGCGATGTAGCCGAGCTTGTACTCGAAGTACGAGACCTTGTGGTGCAGCTTGACGGTGAAGTGCAGGTCGTCGGTGACGGTCAGTCCGGACATCTTGTCCGCGGTGGGCTTCCCGCTGGTCGGGTGGACGTCCTGGTAACCCTCGATGTCGTCGAACCACGAGCTGTTGATCTGGGCGTTGGCCGGGTTGGCCGCCCAGTTCCAGGCGTCCACGAAGTTCTTGGCGTGCACCGGGGTGCCGTCGTGGAACTTCCAGCCGTCCTTCAGGGTGACGTTGAAGGTCTGCGAGTCGCTGGTATCGATCTTGTCCGCGGCCTGCAGCCGGATCTTCGCGGTGCTGGGGTCGTAGTCCACCAGCCCCTTGAAGAGGTTCTGGATGATGCGACCGCCGCCGACCTCGTTCGCGTTGGCGGGCTGCAGCGGGTTCTGCGGCTCACTGCTCTGGTAGCTGAACGTCTTGGTGGCGTTCGACGAGCTGGTGCCACCGCCTCCTCCGCCGCCGCACCCGGTGGCCACCAGGACCACGGACGTCGCAGCGGCGAGGACCAGGCGAGCACGGGCGGCTACGGGCATGGAGGTCCCTCCTCATCGGGTGTGTGTCGCATCACACCCCATGAGAAGCGTGCCCCGGCGACGGCGCGAGCCGGGTGCACCCGGACGAGTGCCGTAACCCCCTGCGGGGTTGACGCGGTGCCGGGCCGGCGCAGTGCCGGATCGACCGAATGCCGGAAGGGCCCGCGGCCGAAGCCGCGGGCCCTTCCTGGGACACCGGGGGGAGGTCAGGCCGCGGCCGACTCCCGGACCTCGGCGAAGTGGCAGGCCGACTCGTGCGCGGCCGGGCCCTCCAGCGTGGTCGGGATCGCCAGCAGCGGGATCTCCTCCGCGCAGCGGTCCTCCGCCTTCCAGCAGCGGGTGCGGAAGCGGCAGCCGGACGGCGGGTTGGCCGGCGAGGGGATGTCACCGGTGAGGATGATCCGGTCCCGCGACTCGCGCGCCGTCGGGTCCGGCACCGGCACCGCGGACAGCAGCGCCTGGGTGTACGGGTGGGTGGCGTTCTCGTAGATCTGCTCGTCGGTGCCGATCTCGACCATCTTGCCCAGGTACATCACGCCGACGCGGTCGGAGATGTGCCGGACGATGGAGAGGTCGTGCGCGATGAACATGTACGACAGGCCGAACTCGCCCTGCAGCTGCTCCAGCAGGTTGATCACCTGCGCCTGGACGGACACGTCCAGGGCGGAGACCGGCTCGTCACAGATGATGATCTCGGGCTTGAGCGCGAGACCGCGGGCGATGCCGATGCGCTGGCGCTGACCGCCGGAGAACTGGTGCGGGTACCGGTTGATGTACTCCGGGTTCAGACCCACGACGTCCAGCAGGTCCTGGACGGCCTTGCGGCGGTCGCCCTTGGGCGCGACCTCGGGGTGGATCTCGAAGGGCTCCCCGATGATGTCGCCGACCGTCATACGCGGGTTCAGCGAGGTGTACGGGTCCTGGAACACCATCTGGATGTTCCGGCGGACGGCCTTGAGGGCCGAGCCGCTCAGCTTGGAGATGTCCTCGCCCTTGAACAGCACCTGGCCGGAGGTGGCCCGCTCCAGGTTCATCAGCACCTTGGCCAGCGTGGACTTGCCACAGCCGGACTCGCCGACGATGCCGAGCGTCTCACCCTTCTTCAGGTCGAAGCTGATGCCGTCGACGGCCTTGACCGCGCCGACCTGCTTCTTGAACAGGATGCCCTGGCTCAGCGGGTAGTGCTTGACCAGGTCCTTGACCTCCAGGATGTTCTCAGCCATGGAGGGTCTCCTTCCAAAGGTGGCACGCGCTGCGGCGGCCGGTGAGCTCCTCGCCGTCCTTGCCGGTCACGTGATGCAGCGCCGGGATCTCCGTGCGGCACAGGTCGGTGGCGACATCGCAGCGGGGGTTGAACGCGCAACCGGCCGGGACCTTCAGCAGGTTCGGGGGCAGGCCCTTGATCGCGTACAGGTCCTGGCCCTTCTGGTCCAGGCGCGGGATCGAGCGGAGCAGGCCCTTGGTGTACGGGTGCGCGGGGTTCGCGTACAGCTCGTGCACCGGGGCGGTCTCGACGATCCGGCCCGCGTACATCACGGCGATCTTGTCCGCGACGTCGGCGACCACGCCGAGGTCGTGGGTGATCAGGATCAGACCCATGTTGTACTCGGCCTGCAGCTCCGCGAGCAGGTCCATCACCTGGGCCTGGACGGTGACGTCCAGGGCGGTGGTGGGCTCGTCGGCGATGATCAGGTCGGGCTGCAGCGACAGCGCCATGGCGATCATGATGCGCTGGCGCATGCCGCCGGAGAACTGGTGCGGGTAGTCGCCCACGCGCTGCTTGGCAGCGGGGATGCGCACCCGGTCCATCAGCTCGATGGCCTTGGCCTTCGCCTCGGCCTTGGAGGCGCCCTGGTGCACCCGGAACATCTCGCCGAGCTGGTAGCCGACGCTGAGCACGGGGTTGAGGGCGGACAGCGCGTCCTGGAAGATCATCGCGATCTTCCGGCCGCGGATCTTGCGCCGCTCCTCGTCGCTCATCTTGAGCATGTCCTGACCGCGGTACAGGATCTCGCCCTGGGTCACCTTGCCCGGAGGCATGTCCAGGATGCCCATGATGGTCTGCGCCGTCACGGACTTGCCGGAGCCGGACTCGCCGAGCACGGCGAGGGTCTCGCCGGCCGCGACGGAGTAGTTGACGCCGTTCACGGCCTTGGCGATGCCGTCCCGGGTGTGGAACTCCACGTGGAGGTCCTTGACCTCCAGGAGCGGGGTTCCGACTTCGAGACGGTCGCTCTTCTGGTTGTTCTCGATCACGGTGGTCATCGGGTCGTCACCTCTTCTCTCAGCGGAGCTTCGGGTCGAGGGCGTCGCGCACCGCGTCGCCGAGCATGATGAAGGCCAGCACGGTGATGCTCAGCATCCCGGCGGGGAAGAACAGCGCGAACGGCGCCGTCCGGATCACCTTCTGGGCCGAGTTGATGTCGATACCCCAGGAGATGGTCGGGTCCTGCAGACCGATGCCGAGGAAGCTCAGCGTCGCCTCGGTGGCGATGTAACCGCCGAGCGCGATGGTGGCGACCACGATCACCGGGGCGATCGCGTTCGGCAGGATGTGCTTGAACAGGATCCGGCTGGTGCCGGCGCCGAGCGCCTTGGCGGCGGTCACGAAGTCGGCCTGCTTGATCGTGATCACCGAACCGCGCATGACACGGGTCATCTGGGTCCAGCCCAGGGCGACCAGCGCGAAGACGACGCTCCAGACCGTGCGCGAGGTGAAGGCGTTCAGGACCACCAGCGAACCGAGCAGCAGCGGGATGCCGAAGAAGATGTCGGTGATGCGGGAGATGAGCGTGTCGACCCAGCCGCCGAAGTAGCCGGCGATCATGCCGGTGATGCCACCGAGGATGGTCACGCCGAGGGTCACGCAGATGCCGACCACGACCGAGGCACGGGCGCCGTAGACGACGCGGGCGTAGATGCTGCGGCCCTGGAGGTCGTAACCGAACCAGTCCGCCTCGAAGAAGTGGGTGTAGTTCGGCTTCGTCAGGTAGTGCAGGCGCAGGTCGCCGGCCCGCGGGTCCACCGAGGTGAACAGGCCGGGGGCGATCGCGATGACGATCAGCAGCAGGATCAGCAGCGCGGAGATCACGAAGATCGGCTTGCGACGCAGGTCGTGCCAGGCGTCGGAGCCGAGGCTGCGGGCCTTCTCCGGCTTGGCGGCCACCGCGACGGCGGCCTGGGCCGGGATCTCCTCGGCCGTCTTCTTCTCGGTCAGGTCAGGCATAACGGATCCTCGGGTCCAGGACCGCGTAAAGCAGGTCGACGATCAGGCCGGCGGCCAGGTACACGATCACCAGGAAGGCGACGAATCCGGAGACCGTCGCACTGTCCTTCAGGTTGATCGCGTGGTAGAGCGCGTTGCCGACGCCCTTGACGTTGAAGATGCCCTCGGTGACGATCGCGCCGCCCATGAGGGCGCCGAGGTCGGTGCCGAGGAAGGTGACCACCGGGATCATCGAGTTGCGCAGCAGGTGGGTGCCGATGACCTTCCGGCGCGGCAGGCCCTTGGCCACCGCGGTGCGGACGTAGTCGGCCTTGATGTTCTCGGCTATGGAGGTACGGGTGAGGCGCGCGACGTACGCCAGCGACAGGGAGCCGAGGACGAGGGCCGGCAGCACCAGCTGGGTCATGTCGTTCGAGTCCTGGACCGTCGGGGTGACCCACTTCAGGTTGGTCGCGAAGACCGTCTGGAAGATGAAGCCCAGCACCGGGACCGGGATCGAGATCAGCAGCAGGGTCAGGATCAGCGTGCCCTTGTCGAACGCCTTGCCGCGGCGCAGACCGGAGAACAGCCCGATGGTGACGCCCAGCACGATCTCGATGGCGAACGCGAACAGCGCGAGCCGGATGGTGACCGGCAGCGCCTCGGTGATCTTGTCGATCACCAGACGTCCGTCCAGGGGGGACTTGCCGAAGTCGCCGGTGAGCAGCTTGCCCATGTAATCGGAGTACTGACCGATCAGCGGCTTGTCGAAGCCCATCTGGTGCCTCAGGGCGGCTAGCTGCACCGGGTCCGGCGCCTTGTCGCCCCACATCGCTGCCACCGGGTCACCCGGTAGCGCGTGCACCATGAAAAAGATGAGTGCGGTTGTTCCGATGAACACCGGGATCATCTGGAGCAGTCGCCTCGCGACAAAGCGCCCCATCGTGCCTCCATGTATGACTCTGCCGGGCCCGTCAACCCGGCCAGAGATAAGTCGGCGTGCCAACGGCCGGTGCCAGTCCTCGCCCTTGTGGGGATGGGACGGGCACCGGCCGTTGTCACCGGGTCAGGCGGTGCCGACCGATTACTTCTTCTTGACCTCGACGTCGGTGTAGACCGGGTCGCCGAAGGAGTTGAACTTCACGTTCTGAACGTTGTTGGAGTAGCCCGAGTTGGTCTTGTAGTACCAGAGCGGGATCTGCGGCATGTCCTTGGCCAGAACGGCCTCGGCCTGCTGGTAGAGGTCCGCGGTCTTCTCGACCGAGGTGGCCGCGTCGGCCTGGTGGGCCAGGTCGTCGAACTCCTTGCTGGAGTAGCCGCCGTCGTTCGCGGCGGCACCGGTGCCGTAGACGTCCCGCAGGAAGTTGGCGTTCAGCGGGTAGTCCTGCACCCAGCCGGTCCGCATCATGCTCGGGACCTGCTTCTTCGTGATGATGTCACGAGAGGTCTTGAAGTCCGGCTTCGGGTCGCCGAGGCACTCGACGCCGGTGGCCTGGCGGATCGAGTTGCAGACCGCGTCCACCCACTCCTTGTGACCACCGTCGGAGTTGTAGAGGATGGTGATCTTGTTGCCCGGGACGCCGCCGCCGTCCGCGATCAGCTGCTTGGCCTTGGCCGGGTCGTACTTGCAGGCGTCGCCGCAGGTGCCGGCCTTGTAGCCCATGACGCCCGGCGCCACGAACGAGTCGGCGGGCTGGCGGCTGTTGTTCAGCACGGTCTTGGTGATGGTGTCGCGGTCGATCGCCATCGACAGGCCCTGGCGGACCTTGGCCTTGGCCGGGTCGCTCCAGTCCGCGTTGTACAGCGCGAACGAGATGTTCTGGATCGCACCCTGCGGCTGGTCGACCGCGCGCTTGCCCAGGTCGTCCTTGTACTTCGGCAGGTCGGTCGAGTCGACCTGGTCCAGAACGTCCAGCGTGTCGGACATCAGGTCCTTGTACGCGGCCTCGGGCGAGGTGTAGTTGCGGAAGACGATCCCGCCGTTCTTCGCCTTGTTGCTGCCCGCGTACTTGTCGTAGGCGGCCAGGGTGATGGCCTTGTTGTGCTCCCACGAGACGAACTTGTAGGGGCCGTTGCCGACCGGCTTCTCGCCGTAGCCCTTGGGGTCGGTGAAGAACCCGGTGGGCAGCGGGAAGAAGGCCGAGTAACCCAGCTTGTACGTGAAGTACGAGACGGGGCCCGTCAGTTCGATGGTGAAGTGGGTGTCGTCGACGACCTTCAGGCCGGACATCTCCTTGGCGGTCGGGTCGCCCTTGTCCGGGTGGACGGCGTCGTAGCCCGCGATGTCGGAGAACCAGTCCGAGTTGATCTGGTTGTTCGCCGGGTTGGCCGACCAGTTCCAGGAGTCCACGAAGGACTTGGCGGTGACCGGGGTGCCGTCGTGGAAGGTCCAGCCGGACTTCAGGGTGACGGTGTAGTTCTTGGCGTCGGTGGTCTCGATCTTGTCGGCCACCTGGTTGCGCAGGGCACCGGTCGCGGGGTCGTAGTCGACGAGGCCCGTGAAGAGCTGCTTGACGATACGGCCGCCCTGGTTCTCCATGGCGTTGGCCGGCTGCAGCGGGCGCTGGGGCTCGGCGCTCTGGTAGCTGAAGACGCCCGCGGGGTTGACCGCGGCGCTGTCCGAGCTCCCACCGGAGGTGTCGCTGCTGCCGCTGCTGCTACAAGCAGTCGCGGCGAGCGCGACAGCAACCGCTGCGACAATCCACTTGGCCTGGCTCACACCACGCATCGGTGTGCCTCCTGAATTCGACGTTGCGACGGGGAGGGCACCACGGAACGGTTGTCACCGGGTCCGCAATGCCGTCCGCGCTCGTGGTTTCGGCGCGCACCCCTGCGCGTTCACCCTTGACCCGAGCCTGACTGGCTCCACTATCCGTCACGCACGGACACGAAAGTGACCAGCGACGATCTCAATTAGGTCACATGAACAGTCGGCAAGTTTCGAAAACCGGACATTTGAGACATAGCCAGACAGGTATCAAACGGACAGTCGTCATGCATGACGAACCGTCGCGTCCGCTCAGCGGACACTCGGGTGTGATGAGCGTTATTCCGTTAATACCGGCCCCGACAACTTGGAGTAGTTGAAAAAGTTCGCCCCCCTCTCCAATCGGAAAGGGGGGCGAAACAATCCGGCCAATGGCTGTTCAGAGCGTCCGGATCACGCCTTCTTGGCGCGCGAGGCGGTACGCCCGCGGTCCTTCTGGTCCAGGACGACCTTACGGATGCGAACCGTCTCCGGGGTCACCTCGATGCACTCGTCCTCGCGGCAGAACTCCAGCGACTGCTCCAGCGAGAGCTTGCGCGGCGGGACGATCGACTCGGCCACGTCAGCGTTCGAGGAACGCATGTTGGTGAGCTTCTTCTCCTTGGTGATGTTCACGTCCATGTCGTCGGCGCGCGAGTTCTCACCGACGATCATGCCCTCGTACACCTCGGTGCCCGGCTCGCAGAAGAGCACGCCGCGCTCCTGGAGGTTGGTCATCGCGAAGGCGGTGACCACACCGGCGCGGTCGGCGACCAGCGAGCCGTTGTTGCGGGTGGTCAGCTGGCCGAACCACGGCTCGTGGCCCTCGTGGATCGAGTGGGCGATGCCGGTGCCGCGGGTGTTGGTGAGGAACTCGGTGCGGAAGCCGATCAGGCCCCGGGACGGCACGACGAACTCCATCCGGACCCAGCCCGAGCCGTGGTTGGACATGTTGTCCATCCGGCCCTTGCGGATGCCCATGAGCTGGGTGACGGCACCCATGTGCTCCTCGGGGACGTCCACGGTGAGGCGCTCGACCGGCTCGTGGGTCTTGCCGTTGACCTCCTTGGTGACCACCTGCGGCTTGCCGACGGTCAGCTCGAAGCCCTCGCGGCGCATGGTCTCGATCAGGATGGCCAGCGCCAGCTCACCGCGGCCCTGCACCTCCCAGGCGTCCGGGCGCTCGGTGTCCAGGACGCGCAGCGAGACGTTACCGATCAGCTCGCGGTCCAGGCGGTCCTTCACCTGGCGGGCGGTGACCTTGCGGTCCACCTTGACGCCGGCCTTGGCGTCGGCGCCCTTGCCGGAGCCGCCGCGGCCGACCAGCGGCGAGGTGTTGGTGCCGATGGTCATCGAGATGGCCGGCTCGTCCACCGTGATCAGCGGCAGGGCGATCGGGTTCTCCGGGTCGGCCAGGGTCTCGCCGATCATGATGTCGCCGATGCCGGCGACGGCGCAGATGTCACCGGGGCCCGCCACCTCGGCCGGCTTGCGGGTGAGCGCCTCGGTCATCAGCAGCTCGGAGATGCGGACGTTCTGGATCGAGCCGTCGCGCTTGATCCAGGCCACGGTCTGGCCCTTGCGCAGCTCGCCCTGCTCGACGCGCAGCAGCGCGATACGGCCGAGGAAGTTGTCGGCGTCCAGGTTGGTGACGTGGGCCTGGAGCGGGGCGTCCTCGTCGTAGCTGGGGGCCGGGACGTGCTCCAGCAGGGTGGAGAAGAACGGCTCCAGGTTGGTGCTGTCCGCGGGAACGGTGCCGTTCTCCGGCTTGGTCAGCGAGGCGACGCCGTCACGGGCGCAGGCGTAGACGATCGGGAACTCGATCTGCTCCTCGTCCGCGTCCAGGTCCAGGAACAGGTCGTAGGTCTCGTTGATGACCTCGTCGATCCGGGAGTCCGGACGGTCGGTCTTGTTGATGCACAGGATGACGGGCAGGCGCTGGGCGAGCGCCTTGCGCAGCACGAAGCGGGTCTGCGGCAGCGGGCCCTCGGAGGCGTCGACCAGCAGCACGACCGCGTCCACCATCGACAGACCGCGCTCGACCTCGCCACCGAAGTCGGCGTGGCCCGGGGTGTCGATGATGTTGATGGTGATCGGCGCGCCACCGTCCTTGGGGTGGTACTTGACCGCGGTGTTCTTCGCGAGAATGGTGATGCCCTTCTCGCGCTCCAGGTCGTTCGAGTCCATCATCCGGTCGTCGAGCTGCTGGTGGGCGGCGAAGGCGCCGGCCTGCTTCAGCATGGCGTCGACCAGCGTGGTCTTGCCGTGGTCGACGTGGGCGACGATGGCTACGTTACGGATGTCGTTGCGCGTGGGCATGCCTAGCGGATTCTCCCGGAATCGTGGGTTACGGCGCCCGGCCGCGAGACGCGCACTTGCGGCCCCTGTCGGCCGCTGCCACCCGTTCCGCCTGCTACTACCGGTCCACCCGCCGGGCATATGGACATGCCTCGGCTTCCTCCTATCGTACGGGGAAGCACCCAGGTGGGCGGAAACGAGCAGGTCGGGCGGGACCAAGATCACAGCTGGGTCACGCACTCTTCACCCGGCGGCCAGGCTCCGACACTCTTCCGTTCGTGATCCAACGCCTCCGCCCCTCGCTGTCCCGGCTGTTCCGCGCCGCCGGCGCCGCCGCCCTCCTCGTGGCCGTCCTCCGGGGGCTCCCGGCCTCGACCGCGACCGGTTGCGCGATCGGCTTCCTGGTCGGCCAGGAACCGCTCTCCGACCTCTGGTTCCTGCTCACCCACCGGCTCTGCGGCGGGCAGCTGTACTGCGCCAGGTACGGCCGGGGGCGGAAGCTGTGGAGCGGCTCGATCGCCGGGGTGCCCGTCGAACTGGGCCTCCGGCCGACCAGCGGCTTCGTGTTCCCCTGGGGGCTGCGGCCGGTCCGCGCGCCGCGGCTGCGGCTCTGGCTCGCCGCTGTCGCGCTGTTCGGCCTCCACGCGGGGCTCGGCGCCTGGCTGGCCACCTCCTGCACCGGGCTGCCCCGGGGTATCGGCTTCGGCCTGCTGGTCACCTTCGTCATGCAGGCGGTGCGCACCGCGTCGGATCCGGTCGACTCGCTGTGGGTCGTGTTCGTCATGCCCTTCCGCCCGGGGTCCGCGAAGGTCGACCTCTGGTCGTCCAGCGCCGTCGAGGCCGAGCGGCTCCTCAACCGCGGCCGGATCTCCGAGGCACACCGAGCGATGGACGAGGGTCGGCCCGCGCTCCTCACCCCGGCCGGGATCGCACTGGCCGAGGGGCGCTACGCGGAGGCCCAGCGGCTCGCCCTCGAAGACCTGGAGCTCGGCGGCGCGCCTCATCCGGTGTGCTACATCATCGGCATGTCGTTCATCGGCCACACCGACGCCGGTGAGATCTCGCCCGAGCTGGCCGCGGCCCGACTGGACCCGTTCCTCGCCCGGTGGGGCATCCACGACCCCGCGCGCTTCCCCGACTTCCTGCCGACGGCCGACCTCGCCCGGTTCCGGAACGACCCCCACACCGCCATCCGGGTGGCCCGCCGCCTCTCCACCGCGGTCGACTCCCCCTTCCGGCGGGCCCAGGCCTGCTGCTCCCTCGCCGCCGCCCTCATCGCGGCCGGACGCCCCGAGGAGGCCCGCGAGGCGCTCGCCCGGGCCCGTGAAGAGTGCCCCGAGCTGGCCCGGATCGCCGACGTCGAGCGCCTGCTGGAGCCGCAGCCCGCCGAGCTCTAGCGGCTCCAGCCGACGTCCTGGAACCGGGGCCACCCGAAGCCCCAGGCGCCGACCCCGGCCACTCCGGTCCGCACACCCACCAGCTCAGGCCGCTGGTAGAGCGGCACCGAGTGCCCGAACTGCCAGATCCGCACGTCCGCCTCCTGCAGCAGGTCCAGCCGGGCCGCCGGGTCGAGTTCGGCGGCCGCCCGGTCGAACAGCCGGTCGATCTCCTCGGTGCCGCTGCGGCCGTAGTTGGTGCCCGGCTCGGGAGTGCCGCTGGCGTCCGGCCGGGGCTTGGCGTAGGCGGCGCGCTGCTCGCCCGCCGGGCTGGGGCCGGCCGGCCAGGAGAACAGGGCGAGGTCGTAGTCCCCGGCCGCGAGGTGGTCCTTGACGAAGGTCTCGGCGGGCGCGGCCTGCGTCTTCACCGCGATGCCGGACTCGGCGAGGGAGGCGGTGAGCGCGTCGGCGGTGCGCTTGGCGGTCGCCGAGCCGGCCGGGACGAGCAGGGTGAGGGCGAGCTCCTTGCCGTCCTTGACCCGGGTGCCGCCGTTCGGCCGCTTCCAGCCCGCCTCGTCCAGCAGCTCACCGGCCTCCGCCGGGCCGACCGCGGCGCTGTTGTCGCGGTAGCCCTCCTGGTCCCCCGTGAGCAGGTGGCTGCCGAGCGGGGCGCCGGGCAGCCCGAGCGGGCCGAGCGCGGCCTCGGCGATCCGCCGCCGGTCGACCGCCCGGGCCAGCGCCCGCCGGACCGTCGAATCGCTGAGCGGGCCGCGGGCGGCGTTGACGGTGAGTTCGGTGAGCGAGGCGGCGGCGGCCCGGTGCACGGTGATCCCTGGCAGCGACTCGGCCCGCCGCAGCGCCTGCGCCGCCGCCTCGGGCGCCCCGGCGTCCGCGGCGGCGGGCGGGGCGGGCGGGGCGGCCGGACCGGTGCCCGCCGAGGGGCTTGCCGTGGGAGCGACCGGCACCGCCCGGTCCACCGCCACGGTCAGCGGGGCGACGTCCAGCAGGTCCTGGTCCAACGCGTCCAACCGCTGCTCGGGCGGCGTGACCACGAAGTCGATCCGGTCGGTCTTCGGCAGGTCCCCCCACCAGAGCTGGTTGCTCACCATGGTGATCCGTCTGTCCTTCGCGTCGTACCGGGAGAAGGTGTACGGCCCGGCGGTCAGGTGGCCGCCGCCGGTGAGCGCCCGGTTGAAGGCCGCCGCCGTGGAGGTCTCGGCGGCCGGGTAGAGCGGTCCGAACAGCGCGCGCCACTCGGCGTACGGCCGCCGGAAGGTCACCTTGACCTCGTACGGGCCGGCGCCCTCGGTGATCGACTCGATGGCGTCGTACCCGGCCGGGTGTGCGCTCCGGTAGGCCGGGTCCAGCCCGGCCAGGGCGGCCTGCTGGGCGGTGAGGTCGGCGGCCGACAGATGGGTGCCGTCGCTCCAGACGGCGTGCGGGTTGAACCGGTAGGTGACCACCTGCGGCTGCTGCCCGGGCGGGGTGGACTCGGCGCCGGCCAGGTAGTCCGGGTCGGGGACGAGCCGCCCGTGCTCGTCGGGCCGGAACAGCGAGGGGTACAGCGCGTGGGCGAGCAGCGCCGAGTCGGCGTTCGCGTCGCTCTGGTAGACGTTCAGCGTGGCCGGCAAACCGTCCATCGCCCAGCGCAGCGTGCCGCCGTTCTCGACGTCGTTGCGGTTGGCGGGCCGGACGTCCCCGGTGGTGGCGGTGGGGTCGGCCGAGGCCGGTGCGGGCTCGGCGGTGTGGGCCGGGGCCGGGTCGTCGGAGCAGCCGCCGAGGCCGGCGGCGAGCAACAGGGCGATGGCTGCGGCGGTGAGCTGGCGGACGCGCATGGCGGCCATGCAACGCCGCCCGGACGGCCCGGCCCGCACCGACACGGCGGGCAGCCGGGCGACTGCACCCGTACGGCCCAGCCTTACGGCCTCGCCACCGCTACAGCGCCAGCTCGAACCAGACGATCTTGCCCTTGGGCGTGCGCCGGCTGCCCCAGCGTTCGGCCAGCAGACTGACCAGCTGCAGACCTCGCCCGCCCTCGTCGGTCTCCTGGGCGCGCCGCTGCCGGGGCTGGGCGTAGCCGTCGTCCCAGACCTCGCAGACCATGGTGCGCTCGCGCAGCAGCCGCAGCCGGATCTCGCCCCGCCCGTGCTTGAGCGCGTTCGTGACCAGCTCGCTGACCAGCAGTTCGGTGGTGTCGACCAGTTCCTCCAGGCCCCGGGAGAGCAGCCAGCTGCAGGCCAGCTCACGGGCCTTGGCGACCGAGGTGGGCTCGGGGGGCAGGAACCAGTTGCCGACGGCGTCCTCGGGGAAGGCGTGCACCTTGGCCATCAGCAGCGCGATGTCGTCCTCGCCGTGGTGCGGGTTGAGCTCGCCGAGGACGTGGTCGCAGAGGTCCTCCAGGGCCTTGCCCTCGGCGGAGAGGGCGGCCCGGAAGGCGCGCAGGCCCTCGTCCAGCTGGTGCTTGCGGCTCTCCACCAGGCCGTCGGTGTAGAGGCCGAGCACGGCGCCGTCCGGGAGGTCCACCTCGACCTCCTCGAAGGGCTCGCCGCCGACGCCGAGCGGCAGGCCGGGCGGCACGTCGAGCATCCGGGCACCCTCGCCGGGGGTGAGCAGCACGGGCGGCAGGTGGCCGGCGTTGGCGATCCAGCAGCGCCGGGTGACGGCGTCGTAGACCGCGTAGACGCAGGTCGCCAGGTAGACCTCGCGGGCCTCCTCGTCGGCGGTCGAGGTGAGCCGGCCGTACGGGGTGGGCGGGCCGGCCGGGACGGAGTCGTCGCCGAGGCCGCGGGCGATCTCGTCCAGCGCGGTGAGCACCTCGCCGGGCTCCAGGTCGAGCATCGCCAGGGTCCGCACGGCGGTGCGCAGCTGCCCCATGGCGACGGCGGCGCGCAGGCCGCGGCCCATCACGTCGCCGATGACCAGGGCCGTGCGGTTGCCGGGCAGCGGGATGACGTCGAACCAGTCGCCGCCGACCTCGGTGTTGTTGTTGCTGGGCAGGTAGCGGCAGGCGATCTCCAGGCCGCTGGCGGCCGGGTTGCCCGGGGGCAGCAGGCTGCGCTGGAGGATCAGCGCGCGTTCGTGCTCGCGGCGGTAGAGCCGGGCGTTGTCGATGCAGACGGCGGCACGGGCGACGAGTTCCTCGGCGATGGCCACGTCGCGGGCGTCGAAGGGCTCGCTGCCGATCGCCCGGGAGAGCTGGACCAGCCCGAGCACCTGGTCGCGGGCGACCAGCGGGACGATCAGGGTGGAGCGCAGCAGCGGGTCGCGGCCGGGCTCGGGGACGACGCTGCGGCCGGTGCGCAGTGCCCGGGCGTACGGGGAGCGGCGCGGGTAACAGAGGGTGCCGCCGGCCTCGGCGATCGGCAGGCCGGTGACCGAGCCGAGCACCGAGGAGGCGCCGCCGAGCACGCTGGAGACGGCGACCCGGCGCAGTTCGCCGCTGCCGTCGGTGAGCACGGTGTCGCCGGGCCGGCCGGCGCTGGGGACGGTCTCGCCGGAGAGCAGCGCGGTGTACAGGTCGACGGTGGCGAGGTCGCAGAACGGCGGGACGACGACGTCCAGGAGTTCCTTGGCGGTGGTCTCCAGGTCGAGGGTGGAGCCGATGTGCGCGCTGGCCTCGTTGAGCAGGGCGAGGTTGCGGCGCACGCCGTCGGCCTCGCGCTCGGCGACGTGCCGGCTGGTGACGTCGGAGACCTGCCCGGCCACGCCCATCGGCTGCCCGGCCGAGCCGTTCAGCCGGTACAGCGAGACGGCCCAGAGCCGGTTGCCCTCGCGGGTCGGGACGGCGCTGTGGAAGCGCAGGTCGAAGACGGGTTCGCCGGTGGCGAGGACCTTGCGCAGGGCGGCGGTGAGCCGGTCGGCCTCGGAGGGCGGGAAGAGGTCGTGCGGGGTGAGGCCCTCCAGGTCGGTGGGAACCAGGCCCATGCCGGAGGCGAAGGCGTCGTTGACCCGCTGGAGGCGCAGCCGGTCGTCGAAGAGCACGAAGCCGGTGGGCGTCTGGCCGAAGACGGCCTCGGAGGCGGCGAGGTCGGTCTCGATCCGGCGCAGTCGGCCGAGGTCGACGGCCAGGCAGGTGGCGCCCGCGGTGGGCAGGGCGCTGTCCGGCATCAGGTAGAGCTCAGCGAGGCCCTCGCCGCCGGCGGCGTCCCGGTAGGGGGTGGTGCCGACCCACTCCTCGCCGGCCAGGGTGCGCTCCAGCCGGGCGCGGCCGCGCTGCCAGAGTTCGCGGGGCACGAAGGTGGAGACCGGGTCGGCGCCGACGGCCTCGGCGGCGGGGACGCCGAAGAACTCGGCGGCGCGCTCGCTCCACTGGCTGATCCGCCCGTCGGGGCCGATCGCGAAAGTGGCGACCCGGATGTAGTCGTAGATCGAGCCGGGGTCGCCGGCGCCCCAGGGGCGCTGCCCGGTGGCGGGCGGCGCCGCCGGTCCGGGCAGGTGCGCGGAGCCGGCCTGCCCGGGTACGGCGGCATGACCGCTGCTGCTCGGCGCGTTCCGCGCCGGTGTGCTGTTCAACGGACCGACCCCTCCAACCCGCGACCGTCCGGATGTCGAGAAGACCGAGTATTCATCATCGAGGGGTACGTTCACACGCCCTCAACATCACAACATCAGATCGGGCGAAGGTTTTTGTCCTACCGCCCGCGCAACCACAATGCCACGCCCGCGCCCCCTTCCGGAGCGCGCGCTCCCCCCGGGCTCCCGATGGCATATGCGGCACCGCTCTCCTGGCGTTCTACTCGCGTCCTACTCGCCGAGCTCATTACCCGGCAGGTCCAGCTCGAACCAGACCACCTTGCCGATCCCTTCGGCCCGGGCGCCCCAGTGCAGTGCCAGCCGGTGGACCAGCTCCAGGCCCCGGCCGCCCTCGTCGGCCTCGGCCGCGTGCCGCTCCCGGGGCGGGTCGGGCAGTGGATCGGAGATCTCGACCAGCAGTGTCTCACCGAGCGTCAGCCGGACCCCGATCGGGGCGCTGGCATACCGGACGGCGTTCGTGACCAGCTCGCTGACCAACAGTTCGGCGGTGTCGGTGAGGTCCTCGACGCCCCACTCGGCGAGCGCGGCGCGGACCAGCCGGCGAGCCCGGGAGACGGCGGTGGGCTCGGCGGGCAGGGTCCAGCCGGCCGTCGGGGTGCCGGCCTGGCCGTGCCCGAGCCGGGCCAGCAGCAGGGCGACGTCGTCCGGTTCGCGGCCCTGCTCCATGGTGTCGAGCACCGCCTCGCAGGCGGCCTGGATGGAGGCGTGCGGCTCCTGGAGCACGGTGATCAGCCGGCCGAGGCCGACGTCCAGGTCCTTGTCCCGGGACTCGACCAGGCCGTCGGTGCACAGCGCGAGCAGGCTGCCCTCGGGGATCTTCAGTTCGACGGATTCGAACGGGACACCGCCCACGCCGAGCGGGGCGCCGGAGGGCAGGTCGAGGATCCGGCCGGCGCCGCCGGGCAGCGGGCCGCCGGTGTGGGTCGGCTCCTCGGTGGTCTCCTCGCCCGGCACCACCAGCACCGGCGGGATGTGCCCGGCCTTGGCGACGGTCAGCATCGCCGTGCCCGGGTCGAAGACCGCGTAGACGCAGGTGGCCAGCAGCGCCTCGTCCGGGCCCTGGGCCAGGTCGTCGGCCAGCTCGTGGACGTGCCGCAGGAGCACGTCGGGCGGCAGGTCGAGGGCGGCCAGCACCCGGACGGCAGTGCGCAGCCGACCCATGGTGGCGGCGGCCCGCAGGCCGTGGCCCATCACGTCGCCGACCACCAGCGCGGTGCGGTCGCCGGGCAGCGGGATGACGTCGAACCAGTCGCCGCCGACCTCGGTGCCGCTGCTGCCGGGCACGTAGCGGTAGGCGACCTCGACGCCGGTGGGCTGCGGGACCTGCTGCGGGAGCAGGGTGCGCTGCAGGGTGAGCGCGGCGGTGCGCTCGCGGGCGTAGAGGCGGGCGTTGTCCAGCGAGCTGCCGGCCCGGTCGGCCAGTTCGACGGTGAAGGCCAGGTCGTCCCGGTCGAATCCCTCGCGGTAGCCGGCCCGGCTGACCAGCAGCAGGCCGATCACGATGCCTCGGGCGCGCAGCGGGACGACCAGCATCGAGTGCACGCCCAGGTCGTGCGCGGCCTGCGTCTTGGGGTCGCCGGGGTAGGTCACCTCGTCCAGCTGGTCGGCGCCGGAGAGCAGCTCGGGCACGCCGGTGCGCAGCACCCGGCCGCAGGCGGAGTCCTCGGCGAAGGTGATCCGGGCGCCGCGCCGGAGCATCACCTCGACCTCGGGGCCGTCCTGGACGGAGGCGGTGCCGAGCTGGAGCAACGAGGTGCGCCGGTCGTGGCCGTGCCGGGGCAGGTCGTCACCGTGCGCGACGGCCTGGAGCAGGATCACCGCCGAGTGGTCGGTCAGCCGGGGGACCACGGAGCTGGCGAGCTCCTGGGCGATCCGAGAGGCGTCGAGCAGGTCACCGACCCGGGAGCCGAACTCGTTGAGCAGCGAGAGCCGGCGCCGGGCGTGCTCGACCTTGGCGACCGCCCGATAACGCTCCGTCACATCCATCACGGTGCCGGAGATGCCGAGCACCCGGCCGGAGCGGTCGGTCATCCGGCTGTAGGAGATCGAGCGGTAGCCGGGCCGGGTGGTGACCGGGGAGGCGAGGGTGACGTCGATGACCGGCTCGCCGGTGGCCAGCACCTGGCGCTGGATCGTGGTGATCTCGTCGGCGGCCCGCTCGGGCAGGGTCTCGCCGGTGGTGCGGCCGACGTGGTCCTCCGGGGCGACGCCGTTCAGCTCGGCGAGGGTCCGGTTGACGGCGGTGTAACGCAGGTCGGTGTCCAGGATGGCGATGCCCAGCGGGGACTGCTCGAACAGCGCGTCGCGCACCGCGAGGTCTCGCTCGACGGCCCGGACGGCGGCCGTCTCGGCCATGTTGGCCTGCAGGAACGGGGTGCCGTCGCCGTCCATCAGGAGGGAGATCCGGGCGTCCACGGTGACCGGCAGGCCGTCCCGGTCGCGCAGTTCGACGCTGCCCGCCCAGCGGCCGTGGTGCAGGGTGTCCTGGATCGCGGCCCGGATCCGGGCGACCTGCGCCTGGTCCGGGATCAGTTCGTCGATCCGGCGGCCGACCAGCAGCTCGCCCGGCCAGCCGAGCAGTTCCTCGGCCGCCGGGCTCCACAGCACCACCCGACCCGCGGTGTCCAGGATCGCGTTGGCGACCTTGAGCATGTCCAGCAGGCTGCCGTCGGGCGGCGCGCCCAGGCCCCGCGCGGCGTCTGCGGGCCCGCCGGGGAAGGGCCGCGCGGGGCGGCTGCGCGGGCCGGGCGGGGTGCCGGGCTCGGGGACGGCCGGGGTCGGCGCGGGCTGGACGAGCTGGACGGGCCGGGCGGGCCGGGCCGCCTCCGGGGCCGCGGAGGCACCGGCGCGACGGCGGCCGGACGGCGGCTGCGGGGCGGCCGGACGGACGGCGCGGCGCAGTCGGGCGCGGGCGGCGGCGCCTCCCGCGGCGCCTGCCCGCCGCGCTCCCCCGCCGCCGTTCCCGGTTGTCGACACCGACGGGGCCTCCGGCTCTGGGTCGGGATCGGCGTCGCCGGCTGGGACGGCTCACCGATGGTGACGAATAGTGCGGAAACGCGACATACCCAGCAGAACCCAGGCTATCCCGGCCGCCGGGTCGTCTTGTCCGATTGACCTATCTGGCGGCTTGCGCGTCGCCCGCGGCCACCAGCACCTCGGCGACGTACGGCAGCACCTCGCGGTCGTGCTCGATCCAGTCCACGCCGTCCAGCTCGGCCGGGCCGAGCCAGCGCAGCTCGTCGTGGTCCTCCAGCGGGCGCGGCTCGCCGTCCAGCAGCTCGGCCGCCCAGAACCGCAGCTCCAGGCCCGGCCGGACGGTCCACGCCCCGGGCAGCCGACGCAGCGCCCGCGCCCGTACGCCCAGCTCCTCCAGCAGCTCCCGCTCCAGCGCCTGCGGCTCGGTCTCCCCGGGCTCGGCCTTGCCGCCGGGGAACTCCCACCGCCCGGCCACCGCCGCGGGCGCGCTGCGCCGGGCGGCGAGCACCCGGCCGCCGTGGATCAGCGCACCGCCGACGACGATCCGCGGCTCGCTGGGGGTCTCACCGGTCTGCTCCATGGCCCCGACCCTACGGCGCGGCGTCCCCGTCCTCGGACTCGACCCAGTACAGCTGCTTGTGGCCACGCGCCTCGAACTCCGCCGCCAACCGCTGCGCCTCGGCCCGGTCCAGGCCCTTGGCGACCAGGAAGCGGTTGCCGTTGTCGTCCTGCCGCATCACCCGGAAGGTGCCCATGAGGGGAGCGTACCGGCGACACGGGAGGCTGTCCCCGGCCGGCGTGGGGGTCGGGCCGGGGACATGGCAGCGAGCGTACGGGCGGCGCGCTACCGGGAGGTACGGGCGGAGTTAACGGCGGGTAACCCATGTGCCCGGGTGTTCGCCCGGGCGTTTCAGACCCGGAGGTCGGGCACCTGCTCACCGGTGGACAGGCCCAGGGCGCGGCGGATCTCCACGCTGATCGGCACGGTCTTGGCCACCAGCGCCCGGGCCCGGGGCAGGTCGCCCGACAGGTCGGCGCCGGCGGCCGCGGCGTCCCAGGCGGTGGCCGCCTGGGTCTGCGCCTCGGCCAGCTTCTCGACCGTCGGCCGGACGTCGGCCGGCCAGTCCGTGGCCGGCTTGCGCAGGGCGGCGGCCTCGGCCCGGGAGGCGGCGGCCATCCGCCGGGCCCAGGACCGGTACTCGGCCTCGGCGACGCCGACGTCCTGCTTCGGCGCGTCGGTGTAGGTGTTGTTGAAGCCCCGGACCGCCTCCAGGTAGGCCAGCTGAGCGGCGGTCAGGTTGGCACGGTCGGTGCGGACCGTCCCCAGATGCTGGTCGTCCCGGTCCTCGAAAGCGCAGGTGACGTACCGTTCGCCGGCCGCCCAGTTGCCCGAGGTCGGGTAGAGGTAGACGTCGTCCATGCCGTCCGGCACCGCCCACTGGTCGAGCGCGTACTCCTCCAGCACCGTGCGGCACAGCGTGGCCGCCCGCTCGCGCATGGCGGTCTCGCCCGGGTACGGGCCCTTGCTCTCGGGCACCTTGGCGGTACCGGCCACCTCGCCGTGGTGCGGGTCCGAGCAGGGCACCCGGCCCACCCAGTACACCGTCTCGTCGCCGGGCCCGTCGGTCGTGCTGCTCCCGCTCGGGGAGTTGTAGCAGTCCCCGGCCTTCAGCGCGGACCAGCGGACCGAGCCCGGCGGGGGCTTCTGGGCGTACCGGCCGTCCCGCGCGGAGCTGAAGTCCCCCGCGCCCGCCAGGAGCGCCAGCAGCACCGTGCCGGCCACCCCGAGCACCAGACCGGTCACCGCCATGCCGCGGCCGCGCTCCTTGCGGCGGTTGATCTGGGTCAGCGCGATGATCCCGAACACCAGGGCCACCGGCGCGAGCAGGCTCAGTCCGGTCGCCAGCGAGCCGACCGCGAAGCCGTTGGTGCGCTGCTCCGGCTTCGGGTGGTACGGGGACGCGGAACCGTACGGGTACGGGTACGGGTACGGGTACGGCTGACCGGGCCGGAGGCCGGACTGCGCCGCCGACGGCGCCGTGGCCCAGCCACCGGCGGGCAGCGGCGGGGGCGGCGGCTGGGGCGGGGCCGGCAAGGCCGGCGGGGCGGCCTGCGGAGGGTGGTCGGCGGGCGGGGCCCAGGGGTCGACGGGCGCGGAGGCCGGGGCCGGCTCGGGCGCGGACTCCGGTTCCGGGGCCGGCTCGGCGGCCGGGGGTTCCACGGGAGCGGGCGCGACGGCAGCAGGCCGGACGGCAGCGGGCTCGACCTCGGCGTCCGCACGGCCCGAATCCTTGCGGAAGCCCACCCGCGGGTCCGGCCCCGAGGCGGCGGGCAGCTCGGACTCAGGCTTGGACACGTGGACTCCCCCAACCCGCCGGGGCGGGCGTCAGCTCGGCGTTGCGGCGTTCGACACCGTGGCTCGGACCCGGACGGGCCCGAGGTGAACGGTTGCGCGACTTTACCCGATCTTTCCGAACACCCGCTCGACCGTTACCGCCCCCCCCCCCCAACCGCCCGACCGGACCCTCCGCTCAGCCGCGGGCCAGGACCTCGCCGTGGATCATCGAGAACCACCCGTCCTCGGCGGCGCTCCACTCCCGCCAGCCGGCCGCGATCCGCTCCAGCTCGGCCCGGTCCGCGAAGCCCCGCTCCACCGCCGTCCGGCCGAACGCCGTGCCGGTCACCCGGTCCGCCCACATCCCGCCCCACCAGTCGCGCCGCTCGGGCGTCGCGTACGTCCAGGTGCTGGTGCTCGCGGCCACCTCGGTGAAGCCGGCCGCGCGGGCCCAGGAGAGCAGCCGCCGCCCGGCGTCCGGCTCGCCGCCGTTGACGCGGGCGGTGCGGCGGTACAGCTCCAGCCAGCGGTCCAGCGCGGGCGCCTCGGGGAACCAGGTCATCGAGGCGTAGTCGGCGTCCCGGGCCGCGACCACCCCGCCGGGCGCCGTCACCCGGCGCATCTCGCGCAGCGCGTCCACTGGATCGCCCAGGTGCTGCAGCACCTGGTGGGCGTGCACGACGTCGAACTCGCCGTCCCGGTACGGCAGTCGGTGCACGTCCGCGAGCTCGAACAGCACGTTGGACAGGCCGCGCTCGGCGACGTACCCGGCGGCCTGCTCCAGCACCTCGGCGGAGGTGTCCACGGCCACCACCCGCCCGGTCGGGCCGACCAGTTCGGCCAGGTCGGCGGTGATCGTGCCGGGCCCGCAGCCGACGTCCAACAGGGCCTGGCCGGGCCGCAGTTCGGGCAGCAGGTAGGCGGCCGAGTCGGCGGCGGTCCGGGAACGGTGCGAGCGCAGCACGGCCTCCTGATGGCCGTGGGTGTAGACGGTGGCGGACTGCGGTCCTGGCATGAGGGTCCCCCCGGGCGTGGTCGGTGTTCCGGCAGGTCTTCCGTTCGCGCGACGGCTCCGACGCTACGCCCCATCCCGGATTGCGAGAAGAACCGTCTCACATTCCGGCCCCTCCAGGGCCACGCCACACCCCGCCGCCGTACCGTGGAGTCGCCCCCGACAGAACGGTCCCCGCCCATGCCCGGCCCCGGCCAGCGCCCCTTCGTCCTGCTCAGCGCCGCCGTGTCACTCGACGGCCACCTCGACGACGCCTCCCCCGACCGACTGCTGCTCTCCAACGCCGCCGACTTCGACCGGGTGGACGAGGAGCGCGCGGCCGCCGACGCGATCCTGGTCGGCGGCAACACCCTGCGCGCCGACAACCCCCGCCTGCTGGTCAACGACCCCACGCGCCGGGCCGCCCGGGTGGCCGCCGGGCACCCGGAGTACCCGCTGAAGGTGACGCTCAGCGCGAGCGGGGCGCTCGATGCCGACCTGCGATTCTGGCACACCGGCGGCGCCAAGCTCGCCTACACCACCGACGCCGGGGCCGCCGTGCTGCGGCCCCGGCTCGACGGACTCGCCGAGGTGGTCGCGCTCGGCGGCGCGGTGGACCTCGGCGCGGTGCTGGACGACCTGGGCGCGCGCGGGGTGCGCCGGCTGATGGTCGAGGGGGGCGGCGGGGTGCACACCCAGTTCCTGGCCCGGGGCCTGGCGGACGAGCTCCAGCTGGCCGTCGCCCCGCTGCTGGTCGGCCAGGCCGGGGCGCCGCGGTTCGTCGGCCAGGCCGCCTTCCCGGGCGGTCCGGCCCGGCGGATGCGCCTGCTGGAGGCACGTACCGTGGGCGACGTCGTCCTGTTGAGGTACGCCCCGAAGGAGCCCGCGCCGTGAACCAGCCCACCACCACCGACCTCGACCACCTGCGCCGGGCCATCGAGCTCTCCCGCCGCTGCCCGCCCTCCGAGACGGCCTTCTCGGTCGGCGCGGTGATCGTCGGCACCGACGGCGAGGTGCTGGCGGAGGGCTTCAGCCGGGAGGCTCACGCGCACGACCACGCCGAGGAGGCAGCCCTGGGCAAGCTCCCGGCGGGCGACGCCCGGCTGCGCGGGGCGACCGTCTACAGCAGCCTGGAGCCCTGCGGGCAGCGCGCCTCGCGGCCGGTGCCGTGCGCCCGGCTGCTCATCGCGGCGGGCGCGGCGCGGGTGGTGGTCGCCTGGCGCGAGCCGGACCTGTTCGTCACCGACTGCCAGGGCACGGCCCTGCTGGAGGCGGCCGGGGTCGAGGTGGTGGAGCTGCCGGAGCTGGCCGAGGAGGCCCGGGCGGTCAACGCCCATCTGCTCCACTGAGCTTTTGTATCATTTGGAAACAAAGAGCTCGCCTTCCTGGCCGCGCCGCCATTCTCCCCGAGGAGCCACCCCATGCCCGCCACCCCCCTCCGGCTGACCGCCCGCGCCCTCCTCCTCGATATGGACGGCACCCTGGTCAACTCCGACGCCGTGGTCGAGCGCTGCTGGGGCCGCTGGGCCGAGCGGCACGGCCTCGACCCCGTCGAGGTGATGCACGTCGTCCACGGCCGCCAGGGCCACGCGACCATGGCCGTGCTGCTGCCGGACCGCCCCGTCGAGGCCAACCTCGCCGAGAACGCGCAGATGCTCGCCGAGGAGCGCGCCGACGTCGAGGGCGTCGTCCCGGTCCCCGGCGCCCCCGCCTTCCTCGCCGCCCTGGCCGACCTGCCGCACGCCCTCGTCACCTCCGCCGACGAGCCGCTCGCCCGGATCCGGATGGCCGCCGCCGACCTGCCGCTGCCGCCCGTCCTGGTCACCGCCGAGTCGGTCGGCGCCAGCAAGCCCGACCCCGAGGGCTTCCTCAAGGGCGCCGCCGCCCTCGGCCACGCCCCCGCCGACTGCCTCGCCTTCGAGGACTCCGGCGCCGGCATCGCCGCCGCCCGCGCGGCCGGCATGCGCGTCATCGGCATCGGCCCCCGCGCCGCCGCCCACCACCCGGACGCCCTCGCCGCGACCCTCGACGCGGTCACCGTCACGGCGGACGCGGACGGGGTGGTGACGGTCACCGTCCTGGGCTAGCCGCAACGCCGTGTAGATAGAGCCTGCGGGTTCCGGTCACGGGTCTGGTGTCGTCAGGATGTCGATGCTGATGGTGGCCTTGTAGCTGGTCCGGTCGA